>DATFET010000404.1:0-3085 GCA_035250835.1 Anaerolineales bacterium | reverse complement strand
ATTATTAAAGGGTTGAATTCCTCTTCTAATCCCACAACAGAGGATGAATTGGCCCGCCAGGAGCAGGAGGCTGCGGAAATCGAAACCAACATTGCAGAATTGAATTCGCAATTGACTGATTTCCAGAATATGGATCCAGATGTGATCACTAGCCCGTTCATGGTAAATGTGGAAAGTGTCACAGGCATTGAACTCGAACTCATCGATTTCTTTACACCAGCTGTGATCGTTCTCCTGCTGCAGCATCTGTTCGTTACCTTTGCTGCCATGTCCATCGTGCAGGAGCGGCGAGCCGGCACCATGGAATTGTTCAAGACTTCCCCCATCTCCTCCTCTGAAATCCTGCTTGGCAAGACCATCAGTTTCTTTACCTTTGGCCTTGTGATCGCAGCCCTGCTGACGCTGCTGGTTGTATTTGTGCTCGGCACACCCATGCTTGGCACGTGGATGGATTATGCCATTGCGATCATCCTGCTGCTTCTCACATCGCTCGCCGTTGGTTTCTTTATTTCCCTGGTTTCAGAAAACGACACACAGGCGGTCCAGTATTCCATGCTGTTGCTGCTTGCCAGCATTTTCTTCAGCGGCTTCTTTCTCGACATGCGTCTGATGTGGGAGCCTATGAAGGTCTTTTCCTACCTCTTGCCAGCAACCTATGGAATGAACATCATGAAGGATGTCATGCTGCGCGGGCTTCCCCTGCCGCTGGTTTACGCTGCTGGACTTGCCCTGATCGGAATCATCTTCTTCATCCTGGACTGGATCATTCTGCGGCGTATGATGAAGACAAGGTAATTGTCGCATCTATAACGGATGTCAGTTCGGGAGGCGTAGGGGAGCGTTGCAGGATTAACGTTAAATAACCAGCCTGTCGCTTTTGCGACGGGCTGGTTGAATTTCGATTGTGGGCTGGCATCAGCCTGTCTGCGAGATTTCCTCGCGGAGTTCTGACCAGACCTCAGCATCCCAGCTCTCGCCGAACTCTTCGAATTTGAACGCACCGTGTTCCTTCAGCGTTGTCCTGGCTTTGGCTTTCTTGTGTATGTCATTCGTCTGTACTGCCAGCATCAGGTCGCCCTTATTCGCTGTCTGTAGCGTATCCACCTTTTTGTAGCGCGCCGTAAGCAGGCGGGTCGCCACGCCCAAAATGATTCCTGTAACCACGCCGAAGATCAAGCCGGTCACCACGGAGGTGAAAGTGAACTGGCTCGTGATCTGGAACGGGACGGTTGCTCCTCCCGAAGGTCCGAGGCTCGGGAGCTGGATGACACCAGATCCCACAAGGAAGCCCAGGGCCGCGCCGATCAGGCCGCCGATTATCGCTCCAGCCAGGGCGCCAACACCGATCGACTGGATCGATGGGTTTTCTTTCAGCACCACAGCTTCCTTCTCATGCGTGCATTCAAGCATATTGATGGAGGGTTCAGTGAACCCGTTCTGAAGCAGGGCTCTGCGCGCTGCTTCGGCAGCCTCCCTGTTTTTGAATAAACCGCCGATAAAGCTTTTCATATGCACCATCCGTTGATTGTTTTATTCCTCCGGGACTGCTTCTTCTGAATGTTCGGCCAGTTCAACCAGGTCTCCCTTTTGAAAAGGATATTCTTCGATAGGGTCCGCCAGGTTGGGTTCCTTCGCAAAAGGAATTCAAGATCCATGCCAAAATGGATGAACTCCTCCTTTTGGGCATGTGACATTACCTGCCTGGCTTCTTCATCCGTCTCGACAGCCATCCTTTGCTCATACCAGTTGATGGCATCCGCCTCTTCGATCGTGGACATGATCAGCCGTGCAAACGTGCGAGTTTCTTCCGGAAGTTCTTCAAAAGGCTCATGATACTGATCGAACGGCATGACTCCTCCGCAGATAGACGGTTTCACTGCCTGCAAATCCTAGATCTCAGGGCAGAGGCAGGATATACGATGAGGTACAGATCGAATAGACAGGGTTTACAGGTGTATCTGACTGTGTATCTCCATCGTATATATAGATAGAAACGCAGGATACGCTTCTCTGTTACTTTTCCGTAAGTCAGGAGAAAACTATGGCAGGAACAAAAATTCATGAACTGAACGTTCTGGGGCAATCTGTCTGGCTGGATTTTATCCAGCGCTCGCTCATCCAATCAGGCGATCTGCTGGATTACGTTGAGCTTGGGCTGAGCGGCATTACCTCCAATCCGGCGATCTTTGAAAAGGCGATCAGCGACAGCACTGACTACGATCAGCAGATGGAAGAACTGGCAGAGGCAGGTAAAACACCGCAGGAGATTTACGAGGCCCTGACGGTGGAGGATGCCCGTCGCGCGGCAGATGTGCTGCGTCCCGTTTTCGATCAGACCCGGGGCACGGATGGCTTTTTCAGCCTGGAGGTAGAGCCTCACCTCGCTCACGACAAAACAGGAACGATTGCGGCTGCAGAGTGGCTTTTCAAATTGGCAGACTGCCCGAATGTGATGATCAAAGTGCCGGCAACGGAGGAAGGATATGGCGCAATCCAGGAGTTGACGGAGGCAGGTATTAACGTCAATATCACTCTGATGTTTTCCCAGGGTCAGCATGAGCGGGTGGCAGAGGCTTTCATCTCAGGTTTGGAAAAGCGCCTTGCAAAGGGCTACAGTCTCAAAGGCCTCGCGTCTGTGGCGTCATTTTTCGTCAGCCGGGTGGATACAGTTGTGGACAAGCGCCTGGATGAATGCAAGACTCCCGAAGCGGAATCGCTCAAGGGAAGGATCGGAATCGCAAACGCAAAGATGGCGTACCAGCAATTTATTGAGATATTCCATAGTCATCGCTGGCTGCAATTGGAGGACCAAGGCGCAAATATCCAGCGTGTCCTGTTCGGGAGCACAGGCACGAAGAATCCAGAGTATTCTGATGTGATGTATGTGGAGAATCTGATCGGCGAATATACGATCAATACGATCCCGCGCGAGACGCTGGATGCGTTTATGGATCACGGTAAGGTCGCCCTCACCCTCGAGCAGAACCTTGATGAAGCCCGCAGCCAGCTCGATCAACTGGCAAAATTGGGGATCGATCTGGAAGAGGTGGGGCAGGAACTGCTCGACGACGGGATCGATAAATTC
>DATFET010000392.1:0-22291 GCA_035250835.1 Anaerolineales bacterium | reverse complement strand
TTCAAGGAGTTTTTCCTCATCCGGCATGAACTCATGCAGAGGCGGGTCGATCAACCGGATAATAACCGGGTAGCCATCCATCGCTTCGAAGAGACCATCGAAGTCCTTGCGCTGATAGGGGAGCAGCTCATTCAGAGCCGCGGTGCGACCTTCGCTCGTTTCCGAGAGGATCATGCGCTGGACGATGGGCAGGCGCTCGGGCTCGAAGAACATGTGCTCGGTCCGGCACAGCCCAATGCCGACCGCGCCGTACGAGCGGGCGCGCTGGGCATCCTTTGGATAATCCGCATTTGCCCAGACCTGGAGGCCGCGTGTGGGATAGCCCTTGGCGGGCGCTTCACGAACATCCTTCTTTGCTGAAATTTCATCCGCCCACTGGAGCAGTGTCAAAAGCTCAGTCTGCTGTTCGAGAGATGGGGAGGTTGTGGGGATTTTACCCAGGAACACTTTGCCTGTTGTGCCATCTACGGAGATCCATTCGCCTTCATTGACGGATTTTCCATCAACGGTCATGCGACGCTTCTCGAGATCGATCTTGATCATCGAGGCGCCAACCACGCATGGGATGCCAAACTGACGAGCCACCACCGCGGCATGAGAGGTCGCGCCGCCTTCGCTGGTGAGCACGCCTTTTGACGCGATCATGCCATGGACATCGTCTGGCTTGGTGAATGGGCGCACCATGAGGGTGTCCTGTTTTTCTTCCTTTGCCATTCTTTCAGCGGTATCCGCGTCAAAGTAGACCTGGCCCACTGCCGCGCCCGGGGACGCGTTCACGCCCTTGGCGAAGTATGTACCGTTCTTCTCGGCATTGGCCATGGCCTGCTCATCGAACTGCGGGTGCAGAAGAGAATCCACATTATCGGGAGTGACACGCAGTACAGCCTGTTCCTTTGTGATCAAGCCCTCGTTTGCCATATCCACGGCGATCTTCACAGCCGACTTGGCGGTGCGCTTGCCGTTGCGGGTCTGGAGCATCCAGAGCCTGCCGCGTTCGATCGTGAACTCGACATCCTGCATATCCTTGTAGTGCTTTTCGAGCCTGCCGGTGATGTCCATGAACTGCTTGTAGGCCTTGGGCATCTGGTCGGCAAGGTGCTCGATCGGGTCAGCGTTACGGATTCCTGCCACTACGTCTTCGCCCTGTGCATTGATGAGGTACTCGCCCATCATCTTCTTATCGCCGGTAGACGGGTTGCGTGTGAATGCCACGCCCGTGCCCGAGTCATCTCCCATATTTCCGAAGACCATGGTCACAATATTGACGGCTGTGCCGAGGTCATCCGAAATACCTTCCTTTTTGCGGTAGGCAATTGCGCGCTTACCGTTCCATGATTCGAACACAGCCTTTGTGGCAAGCTCGAGTTGCTTGTAGACATCCTGCGGGAATTCAAAACCCAGATGCTTCTGGAAGACATCCTTGAAGATGGAAACGAGTTCCTTCCAGTCTTCGGCGGTCATCTCAGTATCAAGCTTATAGCCCTTCTTTTCCTTGTACTCAGCCATCGGGTGTTCGAAGACTTCGTCATCGAGGTTGAACACAGTCTCACCGAACATTTCGATGAGTCTTCGATAAGAATCCCAGGCAAAGCGCGCATTACCGGTCAGATTCGTTAATCCCTCTACGACCGCGTCATTCAAGCCGATGTTCAGGATTGTATTCATCATGCCGGGCATGGAGAACTTGGCGCCCGAGCGGCATGACACCAGGAGCGGATTCTTCGGATCTCCAAATTTCTTGCCGGTGGCTTTTTCCACCTTCTTCAACGCAGCGAGCTGCTGCTCCCACTGTCCGGCGGGAAACTTGCCGGTTTTGCGGAATTCGTTACAGGCTTCGGTCGTGACCGTAAAGCCCGGCGGGACGGGTACTCCCGCACGAGTCATATCGAAAAGTCCAGCGCCTTTGCCACCGAGCAGGGAGCGAACCCCTTCCCAGGAACCGGCGTATTTTTCTGCCGCGGCAACCTCTTCGAAGTTATAAACCCATTTTTTCATATTAGCCTCCAGGGTTCAATATGGTAAATTATCCTGTGAAGTTTACCACGAACATTTCAAGACAAAAGTGACCAATATTTTGTTCATTTGTCAGTTTTATGGAGTATCGAAATTCCCAGGCTCGGTGTTTGAATTTTGACAACAAAACGAGGTTAAAGTTTCTTAATCGATATGCAATGGTATTTGTTAGCCTTTTGCAAGCCCGAATTTGACAAATATCTGTGATAATATGTCCAGAAACGGAATTGAATATGACTATAAAATTACTTGTAATTGACGATGATTCGGCGGTAACGGACCTGCTTAGCCTCCTCCTGAAATCTCAGGGATTTGAAGTTTTTGCCACGAATAATAGTGCAGAAGGCCTGAGCATGATCCGTGAACTGCAGCCGGATCTGGTCGTCCTTGATCTCATGATGCCTGAAATGGACGGTTGGGAAGTTTGTAGATCTGTACGTCAGTTCAGCCAGGTGCCGATCATCGTTTTATCTGCTCTGAATGATCCTTCGATGATTGCAAGTGTGCTTGACGCCGGTGCCGATGATTATCTGACCAAGCCAACCCCGAGTCGTGTTCTGGTAGCCCATATTAATCGACTGACCAAGCGGACGGGTTCGCTAAGCTCCTCCACCCTTAACGACTCGTTATCACGGCCTCTGCCTGCATCATAAGGAAAGAGCATCTTCGCTTCGCATCAAGCCTGAAGTCGATCCATTAAATTAAAAATCCCATCACGCTTTGCAAGTGGTGGGATTTTTATTCACTAACTCACCTTACGCAACAAACCCTGTAGGGCGAGACTGCGAAGCGTCTCGCTTTTCAGGTGTTTCTTGTGCAAGAGCGACACCGCGCAGCGTGGCGCGCTACTACAGCCAGTAGGACCTGTTTTGCGTAAGATGAGTCACTAAGCCAGATGTCTCAACGCCTCAGCTGTTTTTTTCTTGGCTTCCATCATTGGCATGTGCCCCGCGCCGCTTATCTCGACCAGATGTGCCTTCGGCAGAGCAGTCTTCACCTCGCGCGCCCGGTCGATGGGAACGAGGGCATCCGCATCGCCATGGACAATCACGACCGGATAGCTGATGGACGCCAGCAGTGACGTGGAATCGATTCGCTCAGCCATGGCTTTCAGAGCACCAATATATGCAGCAGGCTGCTGGTGTTCCATAGATTTGCGGGCATACTCCTGCAAATGGGCGTCCGATGTAAACTTGGGAGCCATGGTTTCGACTACGCTGGCGATGCCCTTGTCAGCCACTTCCGCCGCGGCTTTGTAGCGTCCCTCCCTGCGTTCGGCTGTATCTGCAGCTGTCTGTGAAGCGACCAGCCCCAGGCCGCTTACCCGTTCGGGATAAACGCGCGCGAAAGCAAGTGCGATGTAACCGCCCATGGAATGTCCTACGATTGCGGCTTTCTGAATGCCGAGATGATCGAGCAGCCCGGCGATGTCCGACGCGTAATCCTCCAAAGTATAGAAAGAATCCACTGTGCTTGATCCGCCAAACCCGCGCAGATCAGGGAGGATCAGATCGAATTGATCCTCCAGCAGCGGGACAACATCTTCCCAAAGATGATGATCGAGCGGATATCCATGTAAAAGAACCATGGGCGTTCCACTTCCGCGGCGTTCATACGCCAGACGAATTCCATTTAATTCAATCGATTCCATGTTTTACTCCTTGCTGATTATTTCCAGTTAACTGGCACTTTTAACTTGCTGCCCATTCTCGAATAATAATACACAAAGCCATTGTCGCGACCGAACTCATGGATCCTCCGCGTGATGTCCACATCAGACTTGCAGTACTCGGCAACCCGCTCCAGTTCGCTGTCCCGATACCATTGCACGGACTGCAGCCCATCTGCGGTCTTGACTGTCCCGAGCGTCGCCTTTGCAATCGACTCGATGCTCAGGCGAAAGTTCAAAGCGCGATAAATATCCTGCATCATGTCGGTCGAACGGAATAAACGGAAATTTTCATTTGGGGCGTACGGTTTCAGGACTTCATAATCGAAATGCAGGATGTTGAAGCCGATAACTCGATCTGCAGACTTCAACTCCGCAACCAGTGCCGCTGCATCTTTTTCCCAATAAACAGCGAAATCATTCCTTTGGGTGGACCAGGTGACGCCGCAGGCAAGTAAAAGTTTCGAGGCGTCGCGCCCGCCCACCTCCTGAAAGAGTTTCTGGCTTTCGAGATCGAAATATACGATGTTCATGAACCTTCCATCTCTTTTAGCTGCTCACGCGCAAAACCGACTGCCTGCTCGCGGGTTTCGATCTTGCCGATAGCCTGTCCTTCGCGAATAGCCTCCAGGAGTTGACCAATGATCCGACCGGGTTCCAGACCCAGCTCACGCATGAGATCGTTACCGTCCAACAGGCGCGGCGGAGCGACCGTTTCCTCGCGCTTCTCCCAGTAATTCTCGAGCAGGATGCGAGCAATGTTCAGAGATGCTGACCAGGTCTCCTGTGTGAGCGTGGAACCGTATGTGCCGCGCAAGTCAGCTAATCCCAACAATACAAGGTCGATACCAGCCTCCCCAGTATCTCGAAAGAAACGATAGATCGCTTTCCTTGATGGCTCAACGTGTTCTTTTTTCATTCTGTTGGCGAAGAAATGGAAGCGCATGTGATTCGCCACGATCTTCCTGATCCGTCCGATCTCGTCGTTGCTGAGATTGAACGCTTCTGCACGTTTTGCAGCAGTCTCAGCGCCTTTGACATCATGGTCGAAAAATCGGATTCGTCCCACTGCATCCAGCGTCTTTGTGGCTGGCTTTTCCACATCGTGGAAAAGCGCGGCAAAGAACAATGCCGCACGAACAGACCGGTCTGTGTTTAGTAAATTGCTGAAGTGTGTGGCAAACTGCTCGCGAAAGCGCCCAATGCGCAGGGTGAGCAGACCGGTGAACAGGTCATTGGTGTCGTCGGCGCTGTAGCCCGGTGCCAGCGCGGCCAGTATATTTTCTAGATAACCGAGGACACTGAGCGTATGTTCCCAGGCATCATAAATATGCGGCATTGGTTGTTCCAGACCCTTGAGCGCAGATAGCTCAGGAAGCAGGTTGGGAAAGATTCTGAGTATTTCCAGGGCGCGCACGGATGCGTCAGGTTTCGGCCCCTCCAGGATTTTGAAGAGCTCATCCCGCAGCCGTTCGGGAGAAATGCGCGGCAACAAATGCGCAGCCTGTTTCATTGCCTGCCGCGTTTCTATCTGGATTTTGCACTCAAATGCTGCCGCGAGCCGGACAGCGCGCAGGATCCGCACCGGGTCGTCGCTCAGCGAAGTGGGGGAGCAGACACGGATTATCCTGCCGCGCAGATCAGATGCGCCGTTGAGCGGATCGATGAGAGTCTGGTCCTTCAGGTTGAGCGCAATGGCATTGATCGTAAAATCGCGGGCACGCAAATCCTCCTCGAGAGTGTTACCGCGGTATGCGGCAAAATCGAGGAAGAACCGAGTGCCATCTGACTCTGTCACGATCACACGTCCGGTATCACGCTCTTCGTCCAGGATCATGAAATCGGCTTTGAGCGAGTTGGCAACGCGTCGGGCAAGGGAAATTCCTTTTGACGGCACTGCAAAATCGAAATCCGGCGAGAGCCGATTTAGCAGGATGTCCCTCACCGCGCCTCCGACCAAATAGACTTCCTGCTCAGGTAAAGCCTCGCGTACTTTGTCAACGAATGGCGGGTACGAAAATGGGAGAGGCATGAAAGTTATTTCTATTCTTTCCTTATGCCGGCTGGTCTGTGCAGCACGCAAAGCCTGCTCAGGTGTCCCTCCCTGGGCGATGATCCGGCCGCGCAGGCGGGCGACCCATCGTCCGGCGTAAGGGGAGGCGGGATCCTGTGATTCATCGATCATGGATTGTCATCAATCCGGTGGGGTGTATTTATTGAGATCCACAACACCGACAAAAGGCAGGTTGCGGTAGTATTCATCGATGTCAAGACCATATCCAAAAACGAATTTATTGGGAATGGTGAAACCCCGGTAATGGATGGGGACAACTGCCTCCCGACGTTCGAATTTGTCCAGTAGTGCGCATACCTTCAGACTGCGAGGCTGTCTCACATGGAGCAGTTCCAGAACGGATGCGATGGTATGTCCGCTGTCGATGATATCCTCGACGAGGAGCACATCTTTATCATGGATATCTGTTTGCAGGTCGAGCGACACACGGACCGTTCCGCCAGATTCGCGTTTACCAATCCCATAGGAGGAAACCGCCATAAAATCCATCGCGTGGGGAGATGTAATCTTGCGGCTCAGATCGACCAGAAAAGGGACGCCTCCCCGCAGGATACAGATCAGGAGAAGGTTGCCATCCGGATAATCCACACTGATCTCGGCGCCCAGCTCGGCTGTGCGCTTTTTCAGTGACTGCTCGTCGATCAAGATTTCAGCAAGAAAATCCTGGTAATGTTGCATGGAAAACTCTCATTGTTCTTATTGTGAGCGTAATGACGGGACTTTGTACCCTTGGGGGTATTCCGTTTCACTCTCGTGGAACTTCATGATGGTCGCGGCAGCGCGCCTCGTACAGCTCCGACGCGCCGACGATCACAACCGGATCATCGTAGCGGGCCGGACTGCCATTGACCAGTCTCTGCGTGCGTGAGGCTTCGCCGCCGCACACCATGCAGATGGCGTGCAGCTTGTCCACGTGCTCGGCGCGCGACATCAAGTACGGCATGGGACCAAACGGCTCGCCGCGAAAGTCGGTATCGAGTCCCGCCACCAGGACCCGAATGCTACGCGAGGCAAGTTCATCGGCGATCTGGACGATTTCAGGATCGAAGAATTGCGCTTCGTCAATTCCCACGACCGTCGTATCGCTGTCAATTTTGTTGCGGATGTCGGCTGCTTTTTCAACCGGCATGGCATCGAAATTCGAGCCTGCATGCGAAGTCACTTTTTCCACGGCATAGCGGATATCAATGGCTGGTTTGAACACCTGCACTTTCTGCTTGGCGATCGTGGCACGGACAAGGCGGCGAATCAACTCATCCGTTTTACCGCTGAACATCGAACCGCAAACGACTTCTATGGAACCGTGTGTATGGCGCATTTAACCTCTCATCACTGCGAGCTCTCCTTTACCGGGAGATTGCTTCGTCGGGCTTTGCCCTCCCCGCAATGACAGAATGGAATAGAAAACGGGCATGGCGCACCGGCGCCATGCCCGTAAGTTTACCTGAGATTGTTTAATCCGCAACCCTCACCTGTAAATTCACCAGGTGCACACTTGCCCCGGGCGCAAGTGCCGGGGAGTGTCGACAATTTCTCAGAGCTAGCCCTTATGCCGCAGCCGCGGGGATTTCATAACCGAGCGAGCGCAGCTTTTTCTTTGCAGCAGTCAGCGATGCCTGGCCAAAGCCGGGGACTGCCAGGACAGCTTCGTTTCCGTTGGCGAGTCGCTCGAGCAACTGCCCCACATTTTCAATGCCAGCCTTCTGCAGGGAGTCCGTTGCACGAGTGGTCAGACCCAGCTCAGCGATTGGGCGCTCGGGGGAACCTTTCAGTTCCTCCTTGGCTTTCTGCTGCTCAACATAGGTCTGGCGGACGGAAAGCTTCTTGTAGAAGCGGTCCACCTGACCTTCGATATCGAGAAGGCGCGAAGCCTCCCCAGTGAAGAATGGGTGACAGTTGGAACAGATGTCGACGCGCAACTCCTTTTTAGTGGAGCCCGTCGTCCAGGTCCTGCCACAGGAAGCGCAGGTTACCTTGGCATCCGGGTAGTAGGTGGGATGGATATCCGCCTTCATCTTATGCCTCCACCTGCTGCGGGACAATGTTGACACGCTTCTGCCCGTGGACGAGATCATACATCACTACGCCGTCCGCAATCGCGAACAAGGTGTCATCCTTACCGGCGCGCACATTCAGACCGGGTTTGATCCTGGTGCCGCGCTGGCGGACAAGGATATTGCCAGAAAGCACGAACTGACCCGCGTAGCGTTTGACGCCCAGGCGCTGGGAATTCGAGTCTCTACCGTTGCGGCTTGAACCGCCGCCTTTTTTATGTGCCATTTCTACCTCACTCTACTTCTTGCTTGTTTTCTTAGCAGCTGGCTTCTTTTCAGCCTGGGATTTACTCCGTCCGCCTGAAAGTTTGTCCTGCAGTTTCTTCAGAGCTTCCCAATCACCACTGGCAGCCAGTTTTGCCTGCTCAGGCCAGGTGGTCGGATCCATCATCTTCAATCCGGCATCGCTAAGGAACTTTTGAATCTCTTCAACCTTTGCCTCTGACAGGGCTGCGAAGGTGGAGATGCCGGCTTGGTTAAGAACCTTGGCGACTTTGGGTCCGATTCCTTCGAGCTTCGTGAGATCATCCACCTCGACTTGCTTTTCAACTTTGGCCTCAACTTTCCGCTCTTCGCCAGGCTTACCGATGAAATCGATCATCAAGCGGGTATACTGCTGGCGATGCCCACCGCGCACACGAATGCGCTTCTTCGGGCGGTATTTGAATCGGTCGATCTTGGGGCCTTTGATGTGGTCCACCACCGTGACTTTGACCAGGATGTCGCTCACAATGGGCGTTCCGACCAGAACATCTTCACCGTCTGACAGCAGCAGGATACGGTCGATGTCGAATTTCTTACCCGCTTCCATGGGAAGGCGATCCACCTCGATGGTGCGCCCTGCGATGGCACGGTACTGCTTGCCACCGCTTTCAACAATTGCGAATCTCATTTTTTCTCCAGTCATTCACTTCGCCGTATGCCTGCGGGTCTTCGCCTACGCTCCGACCATCGCCTGCAAACGGGGAAGCTGGGTTACATAGAACCACCCCAGCGATTCCTACTGCTGAGGCAGAAGCGGACAATATTATACATGCGGGTGAGAGAAGTGTCAACAGCAGAGGACGCCCGTTTAACGGGAGCAGGTTTCTTTCCGGGATGATCTGCTTCATGTTGACAAATTTCCGCGTCTCCTGTACCCTCATCCCATGATGAATCTTACTGGTACTCAACTCCAAATTATCGAATCTCCTCTGGATATGAAAATTTTTGTTTCCGGTCCATTTGGGACCGGGAAGACGAGCGCGGGCGTCGAGCGGATGCGCTTTCTGCTATCACAGGGTGTTCCTGCCGATTCCATCCTCATGCTCGCCCCGCAGCGGACCATGCAGGAACCATTCCTCGACCTGTTGTACAGCCCTGAACGCGCTGCAGGGGGCGAGGTAACCTCCGCTACGATGGGCGGCCTTGCCCGCCGCATGGTGGACCTGTTCTGGCCTCTTGCCGCGGAAGCTGCAGGATTTTCCAACCCGGACCAACCCCCTATCTTCCTCTCGCTCGAGACCGCGCAGTATTACATGGCGCATATCGTCCGCCCGCTGCTGGATCAGGGATATTTCGAGTCGGTGACGATGGACCGCAATCGTCTGTACTCGCAGATTCTGGATAACCTCAACAAGGCCGCGGTCACTGGATTTTCATACACCCAGATCGCGGAACGACTCGACGCAGCCTATTACGGCGACCCTGCCCAGCGACGCGTTTACGCCGACGCTCAGGATTGTGCCACCCGCTTCCGCGAATATTGTTTGCAGCATAACCTGCTCGACTTCTCTCTTGTGATGGAAGTGTTTGCCGAGATCCTGTGGAATACGCCTCAGGTTCGTGATTATTTGACCCGAACCTATCGCCATCTGATTTACGATAATGTGGAGGAGGACAACGCCCGTTCTCATGACATGATCCGTGACTGGCTGCCTGATTTCGATTCAGCGCTGCTGCTCTTTGACCCGAGTGGAGGCTTCCGTTATTTCCTCGGCGCAGACATCCGGACCGGCGGTTCGCTCGTCCAGCTTTGTGTTGCGCAGATCGACATGCAGGAGTCATTCGTCTCCACTGCCTCGGTAACTTACCTGCGGGAGGGTTTGATCGAGGCAATTGCCCCAACCTTTGAGTCGAAAGTTCAAAGCGATATCACAGATGGCTCGCCTCTTTCCTTTGTCCAATCCCGTTTTTATCCTGAGCTCCTCGATCTGGCTGTGAGCGAGATCCAAAAATTGGTGACAGAGGGTACGCCTCCCTCGGAGATTGTGATTCTTGCGCCCTATCTTTCGGATGCTCTGCGTTTTTCGATCACACATCGCCTGGAAACAGGCGGAATACCCTGGCGCACACACCGCCCGTCACGGTCATTGCGGGATGAACCGGCTTCACACGCGCTGATTACATTCGCTGCGCTGGGACATCCGCACTGGAATGTTCATCCCCCGAAATTCGACGTGGCATACGCACTGATGCAGTCCATCGATGGCCTGGACCTTGTACGCGCCCAGCTTCTGACGGATATCGTCTATCGTCAAAAAGATGTTTCGCTCTCACCTTTCGACATCATCCAGCCGGATGTACAGGAGCGCATCACATTCCTGCTTGGCAATCGTTACACCATCCTGCGCGACTGGCTGCTCGAATATCGGGAAGGCTTGCCGCTCCCGCTCGACCATTTTTTTCGCAAGTTGTTCGGCGAGATATTATCGCAGGCGGGCTTCGGCTATCACCGAAGCTTCGACTCGGTACGCGTGGCAGGCAATCTGGTCGAATCGGTGAAGAATTTCCGCATGGCGATGGAGCCATCCATCGTGGGGAAGGATAGTCCCAGCTTTGACCTGGGCAGGGAATATATTGCCATGCTGGATGAAGGCGTGATCGCGGCCTCCTACTTCGAGGCGTGGCGCAGCGAAAACAAGGATGCAGTCCTGGTCTCGCCTGCACATACATTTCTGATGATGAACCGCCCGGTGACTTACCAGTTCTGGCTGGACCCTGGGTCGAGCGGATGGTATGAGCGGCTCGTGCAGCCGCTGACGCATCCCTACGTCTTGAGCCGTGGCTGGGAACCCGGGCGGATGTGGTCTGACGCGGACGAGGTCCAGGTCAGCACGGAGGCGATGGCGCGCCTGGTCTCCGGGCTGCTCCTCCGCTGCCGCGAACGCGTCTATGTAGGCATCTCTGAACTGGGCGAAAGCGGATTTGAGCAGCGCGGTGAATTGCTCAGGGCATTTCAAAAGGTGCTGGCTTCAAGCTCCTAACAGAGATGACTATCGAAAGACACGAAGATAGGCAGAATGTTTGTCTCCTTTGCGATTTAGAAACATAACCGCAATATAACTCAAATGTTCTAAATTTCTCTGGCCGGGTGTAAAATTATTGGAGATGAACAACTTTACCCCTCGTATCTCCCAGCAGGAAATCCTGAAATATCGCGGCGGGCGGCTGGGTATTGCCGCGGTGCCGGGTGCGGGCAAGACCCACATCCTCTCTGCGCTGGCGGCGCAGATCATTCACAGCGGCTCGCTCAGTGCTGACCAGGAGGTGCTGATCGTCACGCTGGTCAACTCGGCGGTGGACAATTTCGAAGCGCGCATCAAGCGCTTCTTCGAGAATCCATTGCAGGCTTTGTATAAATACCGCATCCGAACACTGCACGGACTGGCGCATGACATTGTCCGTGAGAAGCCGGCTCACGTTGGGCTGGATGAACGTTTCAGTATCATCGACGAGCGTGAGGCGGGCTTTGTCCGAAAAGAGGCTGTCAATGCCTGGCTGGCCTCGAATTCACTGGATGATTATCTCGACCCCTCGCTCGACCAGCAAAAACGTGATTGGGTGCGGCGCGACCAACTCCCCGATATGGTGGACGCGCTGGCGCTGGCCTTTATCCGTTCCTCGAAGGACCGCCTGCTGACTCCCGAAAACCTCCGCGCCAGCCTAGACGCGTCCCCTACGCCATTGCCGCTCGCTGAATTGGGTTGCAGCATCTACGCGGACTATCAGCGCGCCCTCGCCTACCGCGGCGCCGTGGACTTCGACGACCTCATCCGCCTGGCGCTGAACCTGCTCGAAACCGACGATGAATTTCTGGAGCGATTGCGATTCCGTTATCCTTACATCCTGGAAGATGAAGCCCAGGATTCGAGTCTTTCCCAGCAGCGAATATTGGGTCTGCTTTCTGGAGAGGGGGGCAACTGGGTCCGGGTAGGTGACCCTAACCAGGCGATATTCGAAACATTCACCACTGCAGACCCTGAGCTTTTGCGCCAGTTCATCCGCGATAACCAGCACGCAGACATGCCCGAGTCGGGCCGCTCGCAGCCGTCCATTATTGCGCTGGCGAATCACCTGATCGACTGGGTCATGACCTCGCATCCCGCCCCGAATGCCCAGGGTGCATTGAGCACGCCATACATTGTCCCCGTACCGCCGGACGACCCGCAGCAAAATCCGCTGGATAACCCGGAATCGATCAAGTTCATCAGCAAGCGCTACACGCCTGAAGAGGAACTGGAGGCAGTGGTCAAATCGGCGAAAGGACTGATGGATTCGGTTTGGGATTTTCCCGATGAGGAAAAGCCGACTGTGGCGGTTCTGGTGCCGCGCAACCATCGCGGCATCGAAGTGGTGGAGGCGCTCAAACGGCGCGGCGTGGAAACGATCGAGTTGATCTCTTCCACGTCATCGACACGCGCCGCGGCCGGGGCTTTGAACTATCTGCTCTCGTATCTGGCTGATCCACAGTCAGCGAGCAAGCTGGCGAAAGCATACCAGGTGTTCAGGCGGGACTGGCGGGAAGATGTGTCACTGCGAGGAACGAAGCAGTCTCCTGGTGCTGAAGAGATTGCTTTGACCGACGAAAACCGTCTCGCAAGGACAGATAGTGAGAAGGAGATTGCTTCGTCGCGGCGAACGCTCCTCGCAATGACATCAACTCTCCTGCGCAAAATGGAAAACGTAGAGAACTTTGTCGCACCGCACCCTTCTCCTTCTGGAAGAGGGGAAGTGAATGGATGGTTATCAGCCGTCGCTGAGTCCGAGCCGGAACAGGTCGTCCAGGAGCTGAGTCTGTTCCGGGTTAACGTCCAGAGATGGCTGAACGCGGTCATGCTCCCGATCGACCAGCTGGTGCTGACCCTGGCGCAGGATGTTTTTACATCCGCCGCGGACCTGGCTTTGGCTCACAAACTGGCGATCGTGCTGCGGCAGGCCGCAGATGAGCACCCTGATTGGCGCCTGCCGGAATTGACATCTGAGCTGGCGGTGATCGCCAAGAACGAGCGGCGCTTCATCGGCTTTTCCACAGACGATTCGGGTTTCGACCCTGAGCGCTACCGCGGTAAGGTGGTGGTGACCACGATGCACAAAGCCAAGGGATTGGAATGGGACCGTGTCTATCTGATGTCGGCGAACAACTATGACTTCCCATCGAACATGCCAAACGACCGCTTTATCTCGGAGAAGTGGTTCATCCGCGGCGGCTTGAACCTCGAAGCGGAGGCGCTTGCACAGTTGAGCGCGCTGCAATCAACCAGCGAATACCAATGGTATGAAGAGGGAGTGGCTACAGCAGACTCGCGGATCAATTACGTCCGGGAACGACTGCGCCTGTTCTATGTAGGCATTACCCGCGCCAGGCGAGAGTTGATCGTCACCTGGAATACCGGCCGCCAGGGCGACGCCACGCCCAGCCTGCCCCTGGCGGATTTGATGGGCTGGTGGGAGGTAATCAAGCAATAGCAACAGATATATTGTTTTGGATGAAATGGCGACGAGGCCGTTGAGATTATTCTTTGTAAACTTTCAAGAAATCATTTCTTGAAATCCCCGATTGAGAAAGAATTGTTCGCAAAGTGGAACTTTTAATTGTGCGATGATTTGGCATAGTTAGGGGTGTCTTTGTACCCTCTGCATTTTCACGAGACATGGAAATGTGATTCCCTTCGCGCACCAAGCGAAAGAAACCCTAGTTTCTCAAAGGCTTTGATGACATTCGCCTTTGGTGCATCAATGGGGAATTTGGGCATTAAACAGTAATCCCCGCTTCAGCGATGAATGCTTCTAACACTGGAGTTTCTGTTTCAAATACTTCCGTACCAAAGGTTTCGATGTGAAATTCGATGGCAAATTTCACATCTGCAAGTGCATCTTCATATGTATCACCTTCACCGACGACAACTCCCTTTATTCCAAGGGGATATGCTACATAACCATCGGAATGCTTTTCAACAATAATTTTGAATTGTTTGGTCATGATCATCCTTTCAAGTCTATTGGAGTATCATACCGTTATCCTGTCAGAGCACAGAAACTTTGCCTATCCTGACACACAATTTCTGTGTCAGGAAATTGCTTTCCACACTGGGATCGACTAGAATTTGCAACGATGGATGCAATTTTTGAGAGATTACTTGGCAATAACTTTTCTGAACTGGTGGGACTGACACTTGACGCTTCCATCCCGGTGACGGAACAGCTGGCCAACGAGATCATCGAGTCTGCGCTGCAAGAGAATCCGAACATTACCTATTGTCGTGTGGCGATCAGCCGGGAGAACCGCGTCAGGGTAAGCGTGAAATCTCCACGGTGGCCCTGGCCTGTGGATTTAAAACTAAAGCTCTTTCGAAATGTTGATTTCACAGACTCTCCCAGAGTCCGTGCCTTTCTGGAGAATAACATTCTGCTGGGGAAACTTGGAGCACTGTTCAAAGCGCTGCCAGATGGGATCACAATCTATGAGAACCAGATCTCAGTTGATATTGGATCCTTTCTCCATACTCAGCAGCAAAAAAGATTGCTTGACCTGGTTAAGTCGGTTGAGATCAAAACAGAGGAGGGCAAAGTGATATTCGATATCAAAGCCGGGGTGGATGGGGAAAGGTGATATTTCGCAGGACAATCTGTATATTAAATTCGATGATAAAAAATTAGTGCAGGCTTTTGGTATCAGAGGCTGCATTTATCATCTCGTTGTCTCGATCAGCCTAAATAGCGTGAGATAATCGTAACTGTGATATATTGGGCGAAGCCCCCATCCCCGCTGCCCCACCAAAAGACAATTCACAGAAGGAGAGAATATGAGGAAAATCATCGGTCCCGACGTGAGTTTTTATCAGGACGACAATTCCACCCCCCAGGGAATCAATTTTGTCAGGATGAACCAGCTCACGGATTTTGTCATTATCCGGGCCGGGCAGCATCTTGGGGCGGATCCTGATTTCAGGGAAAACTGGCGTCGAGCAAAGGAGGCCGGGCTGCCGCGCGGTTCGTACTGGTTTTACGACAGCCGTGCTGACCCAAGACAACAGGCAAACTTATGGTTCGATTTGCTGGCTGGTGATTTTGGGGAACTTCCCCTCTTTGCAGACCTCGAAGAGTCATACGGCGGTCCATTCACCGGCTGGCCGCATTGGAAGACATTTTTAGAACGTATCAAGGCACTGGTGGGCAGCAAGGAAGTTGGCATTTATACAGCTTTTTATTACTGGCGTGATAACGCACCCAATCCCAATACTCAACCGTCTGAACTCGAGTACTTCCATCGCTATTCCTTGTGGATCGCGAACTATGGGACAGACCAGCCTATGGTCCCCAGGCCGTGGAGCCCCAACGAATGGCTGTTCTGGCAGTTCACGGCCTCGGGCGATGGTTTACATTATGGTGTTGAAAGCTTCGAGATCGACCTGAATTATTTCAACGGCGACGCGCAAGCCTTCGCCCAACGCTTCAATGTGCCGGTGCCCGAGGACCCAATCCCGCCTGAAGACCCGGTCGGGAACCGCTATCGCGTCAGCGCGGGATCGTTATATGTGCGTCAGGGACCGGGGACAAGTTTTCCGTCCATAGGATTTCTGGTTCGTAATGATATTGTCGAGGTGCTGGCTGCCAACCCCGATGGCGCCTGGTACCGCATCCGGCGTCTCAGCGATGGCTTGACTGGCTGGTCCGCTTCAGCATACCTGCAAAAGATTACCTCCCCGCCTCCCCCGCCGCCACCTCCACCGCCGGGCGATGGTGACCAATACCGGGTCAGCGCGGGATCGTTGAACGTGCGTGAAGGACCAGGCACGAATTTCAGGGTCATAGGATCTTTCCAACTGAACAACATTGTCGAAGAACTTGAGGCGAACAGTGACCGGACCTGGCTGCAAGTCCGCCGCCTTACCGACGGTTTGACAGGCTGGTCATCGGCTGCCTATCTCGTCAGGATCACGCCTCCACCTCCGCCACCTCCTCCAAGTGGTCAGAAGTACCGGGTGACGGCCACCCGGCTCCACGTCCGAGCAGGACCGGGCACACAATTCCAATCCCTGGGATACGTTGAGCTGAATGAGATCGTCACCGAGATTAGCGCCAATGCCGACCAGACCTGGAGGGAGATCCGAAGAAGTGATGGCTTGACAGGCTGGTCGTTTGCGCGCTACCTGGTGCCCTATGTCATTCCCACTCCAGACCCGAACGAACCTCCGCAGAACGTAGACGGTGATTGGTATCAGGTGACCGGGGCGCGATTAAATACCCGTGAAGGTCCTGGCGTAAATTATGCATCGAAAGGTTTCCTGGTTAAGGATGAAGGTGTACAGGCAATCGAAACCAGCGATGATCAAGCCTGGATCCGTTTCCGCCGCGTGGATGGGTTTAATGCCTGGGCTGCTGTATCCGGTCTCAAAAAGCTCGGCAAATCCCCATCCGCTGTCATGCAAAAATTATTCAAGGGAGTCACCTATTATCGCGATGAAAAATCCAGGCCTCGCAAGGTTGTATCGCATGTGCTTGTCATCGACAAGAATATGGCGGGGATGCGATTTTTAGTCACACCGCCGCTGCGCGATACCCTGCCTCAACTTTGCACGCGCACGACATCGGGTTTCTTGAGAGACCAGGGAATGCAGATCGCCATCAACGGTGATGGCTTTCATTATCTCGATCCGGACCAGTTCAATCCTCAAGAATACTGCCCGCGCGGTGGTGATCCGGTTCGGCTGATCGGCTTTGCAGCTTCGCGCGGTAAAGTCTATTCGCAGGGGGAGCCGGGACATCCAATCCTGTATATCAATCAGCGCAACGATATCTCCTTCGATAAACCGACAGGCAAGATCTTTAATGCCATTGCCGGCGACCGGATGCTGGTGGCAAAGGGAAAAAAGGTCAGCGGGCTGAATAAGACCGCCCTCCATCCGCGCACTGCCTTTGGCGTAAATCAAAATGGACGCTGGGTATACCTGATGGTGGTGGATGGGCGTGAGACCAGCGACGGCGCCACCTTCGATGAGCTGGCTGACATGCTCCTCGCCTACGGCGTGTATGCGGGTACGGCATTCGACGGTGGCGGTTCCTCCACGATGGTCGTTGAAGGTGTCGATGGGCGTCCGCGCGTCCTGAATACATTGGTTGACCAGGGCGTCCCTGGAAAGGAAAGAGCGGTTGCCAACCATCTGGGGATCGCATTCAAAAAGTAGTCAGAGGAAAGCGGTGCAATGCAGCTATGAACAGAGAAAAACTGTACGGCGGCGTTGAAGCCGGTGGGACCAAGTTCGTCTGCTGTATCGCCAGCGGACCTGGCAGCCTCCTCGAGGAGGCTCGCTTTGCCACCACAACCCCGAATGAAACACTGAAAAAAACAGTGCAATTCTTCGAGCCATTCGTGAAGAATGGAAAGATCAGGTCGATTGGGGTGGGCTGCTTTGGTCCACTCGACCTGAACCCTGCATCCCCGACTTATGGCTCAATCACTGCCACGCCCAAGCCTGGCTGGAGTCATGCAGATGTGCTAGGCACTTTGCAGCGTGCCCTGAAAGTACACATCACAATTGACTCAGATGTCAATGCAGCCGGGGTTGGCGAATCGATCTGGGGAAGCAGCCGGGGATATGATCCGTCGTTGTATCTCACGATCGGAACGGGAATTGGCGGCGGTTACATCAAGGATGGAAAATCGCTCATCGGACTTCTGAACCTGGAGATGGGACATGTCCTTATCCCGCACGACCTCGAACGGGATCCGTTCGAGGGTGTTTGTCCCTTCCACGGCGATTGCTTCGAGGGACTGGCGAATGGTCCGGCTATCGAGAAGCGGCTTGGCATGCAGGGAGCCATTGTCCCTGAGAATGATCCGTACTGGGATGTCGAAGCGGGTTACATCGCCTCGGCATTGATGAATTACATCCTGACGCTTTCTCCGAAAAAGATCATCCTGGGCGGAGGAGTGATGCAGCGTGAATTCCTCTTCCCAAAGGTTCGGAACCGTGTCTGCGATTTACTGAATGGATATGTCACCAGCAAGGCTGTTCTGGAACATATTGATGAATATATTGTCCCACCCGGCCTGGGGAACCAGTCGGGCAGCATGGGAGCGATTGCCCTCGCCATGCAGTATGAGGAAACCATCAGCGACCCTCTACTTTGAGCAGAGGGTCGTTCGTTTTAGATCTTGCCTGCCACGTAATCGAGCACATCGATCTTGGTCAGGATTCCGGCCGGCCGGCTGTTCTCGACCACAATCAAGGCGTAGCCCGCGGTGAGTGAAGGCATGGTTTCCTCCAGAGGGGTATCCGCAGGGAAGACCGCGCCCGCGTTCTGGACAAGCTTGTCAATGGGCTCGTCGTGGCTGTGGTCGTGCTTGTCGAGCATGTGGTTGAGCAGGTCCACTTCCTCGATCAGGCCGACCAGCTCGCCGCCTTCGCCAACAACCGGCATTTGTGAGACGCCGTGCTGGTGCATGACCGTCACCACCTTGCGGATCGAATCGCCCAGTGTGGTAGTATATAACATCTTGTTGGGTTTGGCTTGGAGCAGGTCACTGAGATTAGTCTCCCCAAATTCTGTGGAGAGAAAACCAAACTCACGCATCCACTTGTCGTCGTAAAACTTCGAAAGGTAGCGGGAACCGGAATCAGGAAAGATCACGACTGCCAGGCGGTCGCCTGTCAATTTGCGGCAATATTTAATCGCGCCAGCCAGCGCGGACCCGGATGACCCACCCGTGAAAATACCCTCCTGCCGTACGAGCTGCCGCGCCCACAAAAAGGACTCGCGGTCGCCTGCTCGTTCGATCCAGTCCACCACGCTCAAGTCGGTGGCAGAGGGGAGAAAATCCTCGCCGATCCCCTCCACCTTGTACGTTTTAGGATAGGCGCCTTCGGGGATTTTACCGCCGCTCTGCCAGATCTCGGTCAGGATCGAGCCTTCGATGTCCACGCCCACGATTTTGATGTTCGGATTTTTCGATTTGAGATAGCGTCCAACTCCCGAAATTGTCCCGCCCGTCCCCATACCGATGATGACATCGGTCACGCGCCCGTCGGTCTGATTCCACAGCTCGGGGCCGGTCGTCCTCTCGTGTGTGAGTGGGTTGTCGGGGTTATGATATTGGTTTGCGAGGATCGCATTGGGGGTTTCGCCGGCGAATTTTTTTGCCACTTCGTAATACGAGCGCGGGTCTTCCGGCGCGACCGCGGTCGGTGTGATGACGACTTTTGCGCCAAAGGCGCGCAGCAGCAAAATCTTTTCATTGCTCATCTTGTCAGGCATGACGAAGATGGTCTTATAGCCTTTGAGCGCAGCGGCAATGGCAAGTCCCACGCCGGTATTGCCGCTGGTGGCTTCGACGATCGTACCGCCCGGCCGGATCTCCCCTCGCTTTTCTGCCTGCTCGATGATGTATGCTCCCACCCGGTCCTTGACCGACCCGCCCGGATTCATGAACTCGAGTTTTGCGTATATGGGAACTGGCAAATCCCGCCCAATGCGATTTAAACGCACAAGGGGAGTGTTGCCGATCGCACCAAGGATGTTGTCATAGACGCGTTTTTCAGAAGAAACAGTTAATCCCATTCTTTCTCCTTTATCTATTATTTGGATTATACACTTGCTAAAAACCCCGAAACAGACAAACTTGACATCCTGCACAAGATAATGCATAATGGTTCCAAAATGGAACCAAAAAGGATCCAAACATGGTTACTTTAACTATCAAGAAAATTCCTGAACAAATTTATGAACAAATAAAAGCACGAGCCAAGAGAAACCATCGCAGCATCAATGGTGAAATTCTATCCATTCTGGAGCAGGCAACTTCTCTGCCTCCCATTGATGTACAGGCGACCCTTGAGCGCGCCCGTAAAGTACGTGAATTTACTGCCAATTATACTGTTACAGCAGATGAAATTGAAAAAATGATCAACGAGGGACGGGAATGATCGTATCAGATACAAATCTAATAGTGTATCTGTTCATTGCAGGCGACCAAACTGTATTAGCTCAAAAAGTTTTGGATAAAGATCCCCATTGGATTGTTCCTCCTCTTTGGCAAAGCGAATTTCGGAATGTCCTGGCCGCCTGTATACGCCGTGGCATGACCTTACTCCAGGCAAAACAGGTTATGCAAAATGCGACCCAAACATTATCGAACCGACAAATCATTCCATCCGAGGATGAACTATTTGATCTGATCGCAGATAGTAACTGTACGGCTTATGATTGTGAATTTGTCGCACTTGCCAAACAATTGGATATCTATCTTGTAACGGCGGATAAACAATTACTGAAAGAATTTCCAGATTATGCGATTTCACTGGAAGAATTTGTAAAGTAAATCAATCCCGCTGAAAACTTCAGCGGGATTGATTTACTCTCATAATCTATCCAAACCACTTCGCCCAACGGTCTGTCTCAAACTTCACTTTCTGATCATAAAATTCTTTCGAAGACTCAGTCAATTCCACGACAGGAGCAGGCTCAGCCAGAAAATTTCCCTTGATCATCATCGCTTCGCCGTTTCCCACCTCAAAGTAACAACCGCCTTCACCTGAGAATTGAGTAGTCGGTTCTTTGCCGTTGAACTCATCGGCAAGGCGTTCGGCAACGGTCTCACCCATCAGTTCGGCGAACAAGCCTGCTTTGGGCAGAGTCTTTTTGTTTGCCAGAACGATCTGCGTTGAATCGCCGATGGCATAAACACCGTCAAAAGAAGTTGCGCAGGTACGCGGGTTGATCTCCACCCAGCCCGATTCTCCGACAAGTCCACTTTCGCGCACAACTGCTGGCGCACGATGCGGCGGCACACCGAGAAGCAAATCAAACCCAATTTTCCTCTTCTCAAAAATCACTTCGCCGCTGGCGCTGCCTGGCGCGGCTTGGATACTCAACGCCTTGTGATGTCCGTAAGTATGTATTCCCTTTTCCAGGAGTCGGCTGTCTACCGCGTCACAACTGGCCTGACTCAGAATTGGCAGTGTCACAGGCTGTGGGGTGAACACTTCAATCGTTGCCTGCACACCCGTCTTCTTGAACTTCTCCTGGATCAGCAGCGCCATCTCGAGCGGCGCAGGGGGACATTTATAGGGTGCACCAAAAATTCCAATCACCAGACGCCCACCTTTGAATTCGTCTAACGCTTTTTCGGCGCGCGGAATATCGTTCGGGTCATAGACGTTATAGGCGTGCTCAACGAATCCGGGCATGGCAGAGGGATTCAATTCCGCGCCCAATGCGATGATCAGCGCGTCCGACTGGATTTTTTCCCCGTCAACGGTGGCAGCCTTCTCCTGCGGGTGGATCGCTTCGATCGTCGCCCGCCTCACATCGACACCCAAAGCGCTGAGGCTGTCGATTGGCTTTTGTCCGGCCTCCAGCGTCGACTCGCCCACCAGCGCCCAGCTCTTGCGGAATCCCACTATAAAAAATGGATGACGGTCCACAAGAACGACTTCAACCTCTGAGCCAAGTTTTTGTTGGATACGATGTGCTGCGGCAATACCACCAAACCCACCGCCCAGGATCAAAACGCGTTTCATAATACCGCCTTATATGAATAGGTCACGCTGCAAGCGTGACCTACGGATTAATATATGGGTAAATTCTTATCTACTTCTCTTGCCCAGGCGTTGATGCCGCCTTTGAGATTTTTCACTTTCTTGAAACCTGCACTGGCGAGAAGTTCCAGTCCGCGTGCCGAACGGCTGCCCGATTTACAGAAGATCACCATCTCATCTGCGGAGTCCAGTTCGGACAGCCGCGCAGCCAGTTGTCCCAACGGGATATTCTGGGCATTTGGCAGCGCCGAAATTTCCAACTCATGCGGCTCACGCACATCCAGCAGTTTCAGATGATTCGTCTTTATGCGTTCGGAAAGCTCCTGCACGGTGATGTCTTTGCCTGCGCCGGCAGAGCCTTCCTCGTGGTCGTGACTCGGGACACCGCAGAATTCTTCGTAATCAATCAATTCCTTGATATCGGCATTCGGTCCGCACACGCGACAGTTGGGATTCTTCTTCAGCTTCACAAAGTCGAAGGACATGTCGAGGGCGTTGTAGAGCAACAGCTTGCCAATCAAAGGCTCGCCCATTCCGAGCAGGACCTTTAGAGCTTCGGTGGCCTGGAGCGTTCCTATCGTACCGGGTAGGACTCCCAGTACGCCGCCCTCCGCGCAGGATGGGACCAGCCCAGGTGGGGGAGGTTCAGGGAAGAGACAGCGGTAACAGGGTCCCTCTTTCG
>DATFET010000371.1:0-8879 GCA_035250835.1 Anaerolineales bacterium | reverse complement strand
CCTGGTCGCATCCGTGCCTGAGGGCGACGACAAGCCTTACAAGTATCCAGGCACCTACCGCGGCGTGGATGTGCTGGTCATCAACAAGATCGACCTGCTGCCCTATGTCAACTTCCGGATGAACTACTTCGAGCGCGGTGTGCAGGTTCTTAATCCGAGCGTCACCGCGTTCCACACCTCCTGCACAACCGGCGAAGGCCTGGATGCCTGGACAGACTGGCTCATCGAAAACGCGAGACGTGACCACTCATCTCATTAATCAGCCAACATTTGCTTATTGAAATTCGAATAGGAACTAAGGAAATTATGCAGCACTCATCAATACAGGGATTGCGCGTCCACATTGCGGGGATTGTTCAAGGGGTCGGCTTTCGGCCCTTTGTTTATAACCTTGCCGCGCGCAATGACCTTAAAGGCTGGGTGAAGAACACGTCCGCAGGCGTTGATATCGAGATGGATGGGGATCGAGACTCTTTGGATTTATTCCTGCAGCAGCTGCGTGGCGAAGCTCCGCCCCTTTCCTGCATCGACGAGTTTTCGGCTTCCTTCCAGGTCGCGAGTGGATTCCGTTCATTGGATATTCTCCACTCCGAATCCGTAGAGGGCGCGTTCCAGCCGATCTCCGCGGATGTTGCCATTTGTGCTGACTGCCTGCGTGAGCTCTTCGACCCGAACGACCGACGCTACCGCTACCCGTTCATCAACTGCACCCACTGCGGACCGCGCTTCACCATCATCCAGGATATTCCCTACGACCGCCCGAAGACCACGATGTCTGGCTTTCCGTTATGTGCGGATTGCGAACGAGAGTACAACGATCCATCAGACCGGCGCTTCCATGCCCAGCCTGTGGCCTGTCCCGTGTGTGGACCGCAGGTTATGTTTGAGCGCTTGAAGGCTGGAACGGTAGCCGGTTCAGGGGAAGCAATTGCTGAAACCTGTAACGCCCTGGCAAACGGTGAGATTATCGCCATCAAAGGCCTCGGGGGATTCCATCTTACCTGTGATGCGACGAATGCTCAGGCGGTAACAGAACTCCGTGATCGCAAACTGCGCGTGGACAAGCCCTTTGCCATCATGATGCCCGACATCGAAACCATAGGGGCACATTGTATTGTCAGCGACGCAGAACGGGAGCTGCTCTCATCCTCCGCTCGTCCGATTGTGTTGCTGCAGAGGAAGTCAGGCTCGGACATGGCAATCGAAGTTGCGCCGAATCAGGATTGGGTTGGCGTAATGCTTCCGTACACCCCGCTGCATTATTTGCTGTTCACCGATCGGGATACAAGGTTCACTGCTCTGGTGATGACCAGTGGGAATCTTTCCGAAGAGCCGATTGCTACGGGCAACGACGAGGCGCGTGAAAGGTTAACCGCGCTGGCCGATGCGTACCTGATGCACAACCGCGATATCCACATCCGTTGTGATGATTCTGTCGTGCGGGTCTTTGAAGACAATCGTCAATCGTCAATTGCCAATCGTAAATCGATCTACCCTATTCGTCGTTCACGCGGCTATTCCCCGTTCCCGGTCAAGTTTCCCTTCGATGTACCACAGTTGTTGGCGACTGGCTCGGAACTAAAAAATACATTCTGCATCACGAACAAAAATTATGCCTTCCTGAGTCATCACATCGGGGACATGGAAAACTTTGAGACATTGAGATCATTCGAACAGGGCGTTGAACATTTTGAAAAGTTGTTCCGCGTGCGACCTGAAGCGATTGGTTATGATCTCCACCCAGATTACCTGGCGACACGCTATGCTCTGGAACGCGCCGAACGTGAAAATATTCCCGCCTTTGGTGTGCAGCACCATCATGCCCACGTCGCGGCTTGCATGGCTGAGAATGGACTGGATGGCAGGCGTCCTGTTATCGGCGTGGCATTCGATGGCACAGGCTACGGCGAGGACGGCGCGATCTGGGGCGGTGAGATCCTGGTCGCAGATTACAAGACCTGCCAGAGAAAATACCACCTGGAGTATTTCCCATTACCCGGTGGGGATGCCGCGATCCGGAAACCCGCCCGCACTGCCCTGGCACTGCTTTGGTCACTTGGCCTGGAATGGGATGAAAGACTGAAACCCGTTACTGAATTCCCCGCCGAGGATCAGGTCACCCTGCGAGCCCAGTTGGAAAAGCAGATCAACACGCCAATGACCTCATCCATGGGGCGGCTGTTCGACGCGGCGGCGGCGCTCTCGGGCGTGCGTCAGACGGTCAACTACGAGGGGCAGGCAGCCATCGAGTTCGAGGCGCTGGCAGACCTGGCTGAGGCTGGGAGTTACTCCTTTGGGCTGGACCGGGACAAGGTCCAGGTGCGAACCGCTGTCAAGTCTTTGATCCAGGATGTGCTATCTGGAGTCCATCCATCGAAAATATCTGCCCGCTTCCATAACAGTCTGGCTGAGTCTGTCCTGGAGATGTGTTTGAAAATCAAGTCTGAAACTGGAATTGACAAGGTCGCTTTGTCGGGCGGAGTCTGGCAGAATATCACCCTATTAGGACGAACATTGTCACTTTTGAGGCAAGGCGGTTTCAGGGTATACCTGCATAGAGAGGTTCCGACCAACGACGGCGGCCTATCCCTGGGACAGGCTGCGATCGCGGCGGCGAGAATGCGAGGATAAAATGTGTCTGGGTGTGCCAGGGAAAATTGTGGAAAAGTATGAAAAGGGCGGACTCCTGATGGCGAAAGTGGATTTCGGCGGGGTATTCCGTGAGGCTTGTCTGACGTATGTGCCTGAAGCACAGGTGGGCGAATATTGCATTATCCACGTGGGGTTTGCCATCAGTGTATTGAGTGAATCAGAAGCCCAGGAAACTTTGGAGCTGCTAAAACAGATCGGCAGTTTCGAGGAAGAGATCGGAACAGGTTGATACTGCCCTATGAAATACGTTGATGAATATCGCAGTGCCCCTCTTGTCAAAGGTGTGGTCGAAGAGATACGCCGTACTGTAACGCGTCCGTGGACACTGATGGAAATTTGCGGGGGCCAGACCCATGCCATTGTTCGCCACGGCATCGATCAGCTGCTCCCGCCTGAAATTGAATTGGTCCATGGGCCAGGCTGCCCGGTGTGTGTAACACCGCTGGAATTGATCGATAAGGCTCTCGAGATCGCTTCGCAGCCCAACGTGATCTTCTGCTCCTATGGGGACATGCTGCGCGTGCCCGGCTCAAGCCGTGACCTGTTCTCGGTCAAGGCGCAGGGCGGAGATGTGCGCGTGGTCTATTCGCCGCTGGACGCGGTGGCGCTTGCAGAGAAAAACCCTGATAAGCAGGTTGTCTTTTTTGCGATCGGATTCGAGACAACCGCTCCGCCAAATGTGATGAGCGTCCTTCACGCGCAGCAGCTTGGGCTAACAAATTATTCGGTCCTGGTTTCGCACGTGCGTGTGCCGCCTGCGATCAAAGCAATTTTGAGTTCACCGGAAAATCGCGTGCAGGGATTTTTATTGGCAGGCCACGTCTGCGCGGTAATGGGATTTCATGAATATCCCCCGCTGCTGGAGGAGTTCCAAATCCCGATGGTCGTGACGGGCTTCGAGTCGCTCGACATTGTGCAGGGAATTTTGACTGCTGTTCGGTTATTGGAAACCGGCAGGGTTGAGATCGCCAATGCTTACCAGCGTGCTGTCACATTTGAAGGTCTAGGCCCTGCACAGGAGTCGATCCAGCAGGTATTCATGGAATGTGACCGTAACTGGCGCGGTATCGGCAGGATTCCCATGAGCGGCTGGCGCCTGCGTCCTCAGTTTGATATGTTCAATGCCGAGAAACGTTTTGACCTGGGCACGATCAACACACAGGAATCACCTCTCTGCATTGCAGGGCTGATCTTACAAGGGCTGAAAAAGCCACACGACTGCCCCGCGTTTGGCAGGGAATGCACACCTGAAGGTCCCCTGGGTGCAACCATGGTCTCCTCGGAAGGCGTCTGCGCGGCATATTACAAATACAAACGATAAAGGGTAATGTATGGCCTCTGAAAACACGATCAACGTTGAAGGTCCCGTTTGTGCGCCGCCGTTAACCCACAACGAGCAAATCGTCATGGGACACGGTGCAGGCGGACGTATGAGTCACCAGTTGATCCAAAAAGCATTTGTGTCCGCTTTCGACAACCCGGCTCTGCGCGCCGGTGATGATGCAGCCCGGCTTGAATCTGGTCTTCATTCAAATTTGGCAGTGAGCATCGACTCACATGTGGTCTTTCCGTTCTTCTTTCCCGGCGGGGATATCGGGCGGCTGGCAGTGTGCGGCACGGTCAACGACGTTTCCATGCTGGGAGCCAGGCCTCTTTATCTAACAGCCGGGTTCATTCTCGAAGAAGGCCTGCCTATTGAAACTCTCCAGCGCGTGGTTGCTTCGATGCAAACTGCTGCTGAAGAGGCAGGGGTACAGATCGTCGCAGGTGATACGAAGGTTGTCCAAAAAGGCAGAGCGGATGGCCTGTACATCACCACCAGTGGGGTTGGCGTGATCAGACCCGGCCTCACTCTCGGCGGAGCCCATGCCAGGGTGGGAGATATCATCATCCTGTCCGGCTCGATCGGGGATCACGGCATCGCGGTGCTGGGAGCGCGCGGCGAACTTGGATTCCAGTCCATGATCGAAAGCGATGTGGCGCCGCTCAATCATTTGATCGATGCAATGTTGAAGGCAAGCGACAATATACACGTGCTACGCGACCCGACGCGCGGTGGGCTGGCGACCACTTTGAACGAAATCGCAGCACAATCCAACGCGGGTATTTTGCTGGACGAAGACACCATTCCCGTCCATACGGAAGTGCGTGCGGCTTGCGAGATGCTGGGGTTCGATCCGTTGTACATTGCAAATGAAGGGAAACTGGTGGCGATGGTCGCGCCGCAGGATGCCAGGTCTGTATTAGGCGCCATGCGCGCAGCGCGTTATGGCGAGGATGCAGTCATCATTGGAGAAGTTACCGCCGAGCCGCGCGGACGGGTTTTGCTCAAAACCTCTCTCGGCAGCACCCGGGTTGTGGATATGCTGGCCGGTGAAATGCTGCCTCGAATCTGCTAATATCTTTCAATTGCGGTGCAAAATGTGAGAGCGGGTAAGGGGAACCCTGTACCCGCTCTTTATTTGATACAATTCTTTTGTCGATGATGGATAGAAATGAGAGAGACATAATTCATTTCTGATACGTTCCTGTGCTTTGGTAAAATCTTTCGCATGTCTCGCAAAGCTGCCTTTTCAACAACTCTATTCACGCTATTCGTTTTACTGGTTTCCTCCTGTACACCATCCGTCCCACCAGAGGCATATCCAACCTACGATCCGTTTGCGCCGGTGAACAGCGCTGAAGGCGTCTCAGCGTCTGCTCAGGGCGGCGGAACCCTTCCAGACCGCGTGATTCCCTCAGGTCCCACACCGACGCGTGCTCCCATTTCAGTTATTGTTCATGAGCATGACTCAAACGCGATCTTCGGCACGCCCACACCTGATCCTCCACATGCCATCCCCTCTCCACGCCAACTTGTAGACACGTACACAGTCGAGGCCGGCGATACCCTGGGCAGCATCGCCCAGGGATATGGCATCTCGCTCAATTCGCTCCTTGAAGCGAACGGCTTGAATGAATCGAGCGTGCTGACCATCGGCATGACCCTGGACATCCCACCGGTCGACACCGGTACAATTCCGGGCTCTTCCTTTAAAATGATCCCCGACTCAGAGCTGGTGTACAGCCCTGCCGCAATGGACTTCGATATCGAGGCATACATTCAAAGCCAAAATGGTTATCTTGCCAACTACATACAGGATGTGAATGGAGAGACCCTGAGCGGCGCGCAGATCATCGAGCGCATCTCGGAAAACTATTCGATCAACCCGCGCCTGCTGCTCGCCCTTCTCGAATATAGGAGTCAGTGGGTTACCAACCCCGCGCCCTCCAATGTGGATTATCCACTTGGTTTTTACGATGATTATTATGCCGGGCTGTACCGACAGGCTGCCTGGGCAGCAAATAATTTAAACCGGGGCTATTACCTGTGGCGGGTCAATGCGCTGTCATCGCTCCCGTTGTCAGATGGCACCTACGTGCCGATGGACCCCACCATCAATGCCGGGACGGCCGGACTGCAATATTTTCTGTCACAATACAATAACCGTCCCATCTGGGATCTGGATGTGAGCGAGTTCGGCTTCTTCCTCACCTATAACATGCTCTTCGGCTCCCCATATAGTTATCAGATCATTTCACCTCAATCTTCGAACCTGACCCAGCCGCCCATGCAGCTGCCCATCGAACGCGGGACCGTCTGGTCGTATACCGGCGGTCCACATGGCGGTTGGGATTGGGGTTCAGCCTGGGCTGCGCTGGATTTTGCCCCGCCCGGTGAAGGTGGCGGATGCGCGCCCGACACAGCCTGGGTCGTCGCCGTTGCCGATGGACCCATTGTTCGCGCGGAGGATGGGGCGGTCGTTCAGGACCTGGATAACGATGGGTATGAGCAAACCGGCTGGACCGTGCTGTACATGCACATTGATTCCTTTGAACGAGTGGAAGAAGGAACGTATGTCTACGCCGGGGAAAAAATTGGTCACCCCTCCTGTGAAGGCGGCGTTTCGAATGCAACCCATCTCCACCTGGCCAGGCGCTACAACGGCGAATGGATTCCCGCCGATGGGAGCACTCCTTTCATTCTGGATGGCTGGGTATCCAGCGGCAACGGCGTCGAATATGATGGAAAACTAACCAGGGGCACAACCGTTATCGAAGCCTGGGAGGGTGTCCACGAAGGGTTGAACCAGATTTCGAGGTGATGCGCGCATATCAGGCGTAGGCAAATCGTATTCTTTCACGCCTGTTCCGCTCAGTCACAATGAATCAATGCAGGTATAATTCTCAAAACGGACGAATTGTGAGACGAATCTCAGCTTTATTTATCGCTGTCTCTTTTATCACCGCTTCATGCGCCGGTAATGCCTCTCTTTGGGGGCAATATACAACACCGACCCCCATGGGCGGCATTGTTCCTACTTCCACACCCGTGCCAGTTTTGATTGTAGAAACTCCCACACCTTTGGAACCTCTCGTATTTATAGAGACGACCACATTCACACCGATCCCAACAATGACAAATGAGGCGTTTGTGACACAGGAGTCCTCTGTCACCCTGGTTGAAGATCCACCTGCAACACCCACATCCGCCCCGACGATCCTGTACTATGCCCAGAGCGGAGACTGGCTGCCAGCGGTGGCAAAACGGTTCGGCGTGGAAGTGAGCGAGATTACCTCTCCCAAGATACTCCCGGAAAATGGGTTTCTGGATACGGGCACACTCCTGATGATCCCCGATCGGCGCGATGATACTGTCCAATATGTTCCTGCGGTGCAAATGATCCCCGATAGTGAAGTTGTGTTATCGGCAGCTTCCCTGGATTTCGATACAGCGACCTACGTTCGCGATGCCGGTGGATACCTTGCCTCCCATCGAGAATACCTCAACTCGACTGGCTGGACATCGGGCGCCGGCGTCATCGATCGGATCACATACGAGAACTCGGTCAACCCGCGCTTACTGCTCGCCCTCCTGGATTACGAAGCCCGCTGGGTGCGCGGGACTCCCGAAAATAAGTTCCGGACCGATTTCCCACTTGGGTATGAAAACTTCCGCAATAAAGGCATGTACCTGCAGCTCTCCTGGGGAATCAATCAACTCTCCCAGGGATATTATGGCTGGCGAAATGGGTCCCTCACCGAGCTTGTTTTCAACGACGGGACAAAACTGCGGCTTGACCCAACGCTCAATGCCGGAACCGTTGCCTTGATGTATTACTTCTCCCGTCAGCACAGCCTGAACGAATGGCTGCGCATCATGGACCAGACCAGTGGATTTGCTTCCTTCTACCAGAATATGTTTGGTGATCCATGGGCGCGCGCTGAGCGGATCGGTCCCTTGTTCCCACCTGCCTTAACACAGCCTGAAATGACCCTGCCCTTTGAAACCGATTCTCCGTGGGCATTTACTGGCGGTCCTCACAGCGCCTGGGAGCATGATGGTCCACTGGCAGCGCTGGACTTCGCCCCGGCCAGCAGCAAGACCGGGTGCAACCCCACACCCACGTGGATACTCGCCGCCGCACCGGGTCTCGTCGTCCGCTCAGGCAATGGCCTTGTCGTTGTCGACCTGGATGGCGATGGCTCGGAACAAACCGGCTGGAATATTCTTTATTTGCATGTTGGCAACCAGGACCGTGTCTCTAAAGGGCAATGGGTCGAGATGCATGATCCCATCGGGCATGCTTCCTGTGAAGGCGGCATCTCGACGGGAACGCATTTGCACTTTGCCCGTAAATACAACGGTGAATGGATGACAGCGGGCGGACCTATTCCGTTCATACTCAGCGGCTGGACCGCCATCGAAGGTGAAAAACCGTACCTGGGCCAGCTCGTCAAGGATGACAAAATCATCACGGCCGATCTTTATGGTCAGCTGCGGGCCGTGATCTATCGTGAAGAAGACGGAGAATAAGCTCCGTCGTCCCTCTTAAGAAGTCCCCAATGAAAATCGAAGTTAATCAGCCAGCACAATCCAAAAAAGGGATTCATTTCTCTCTGCATTTTCTGAGCTATCTCCTGATCGCAGCCCTGGCTGCGTCCTGCGCGCCTGTCAGTACGGGACCCGGTCTCGAAAGAATGATCACGCCCATCCCACCGACGCCTGTTCCTGCGCCGACCTCCGGACGACCAGAATACCCGCCCGGCGAGCTTGTGGACTATATCGCCCAGAGCGGGGATACTCTGCCAGCCCTGGCGAAACGGTTCAATACCACGGAAGAGGAGATCAGGGTGGCAAACCCCATCATCCCAAGCGATGCGACCACGATGCCGCCGGGCTTTCC
>DATFET010000369.1:0-13118 GCA_035250835.1 Anaerolineales bacterium | reverse complement strand
GGATGTTTCCTTTTCCGACTTGTCCTCTTGCCGGACAATCCAGATTCGGGCAAAATAGCTCGTGTGGGTTCATTGGCGTCTCTCGCGGATGTGGAAGTCCCAGGAGTTTGCCAATGAACCCCATTTTCCGCAAGGTTTATGCCCCACCACGCTTTAGTGGGGTGTTACCCATTGTCCTATCCGTCAAGGGAGGGATGGAATGGGTGTGTTAGAATCCTTTCCCGTGACCGAGAAGCCCGGCCTGATCCTTGCTTCCAACTCACCGCGCCGCCGCCAGCTGCTGGCCCTGACCGGGCTGCCCTTTGTCGTTTCGGTCGCGGATGTGGATGAGAGTCATTTACCGAATGAAGAACCTGGCAATTACGTCTTAAGACTCGCCGAAACCAAGTCTCGCGCCGTCCAGGCGGAGGCGGACCAGGTCATCCTCGCAGCCGATACCACCGTTGTGGATGGAGACGACATTCTGGGCAAGCCGAGGGATGCAGACGAGGCGGTGGCGATGCTGACGAGGCTGCGCGGGCACACGCATCAGGTCTACAGCGGGATCGCCCTGCTCCGTCCAGGCGATGGACTCCTCCTCAAGGATCTCTGCGTTACCGACGTGCCCATGCGCGACTACTCGGACGAGGAACTGCATGCCTACATCGCCACGGGCGACCCGCTCGACAAAGCCGGCGCGTACGCGATCCAGCATCCGCAGTTCCGCCCGGTATCCCGCATGGACGGCTGCTTTGCCAGCGTGATGGGGCTGCCGGTATGCCACGTCATCCTGCAGTTAAGAAAAATGAATATTCAACCGGACACGGATTTTTTTGCCGGCTGTGAGACACTGCTGGATTATCGAAGATGTCCGGTTTCGAACGCAATTTTGAATGGTGAAATGTAAAAAAGCATGTCATTGCGAGGGCGTTAGCCCAAAGCAATCTCCCCATACTGCCGGTAGATTGCCACGCCCCTTCAGGGCTCGCAATGACATAGCTAATCATTGAAAGGCAAAGCATGAAATTTTTTCGTTGGTTAAACATCATTGTGATCCTGACTTTTCTTAGCGCGTGTAGTCCTGGTGGCATCGCTGTCCCTGGTTTTCCAACCGAGACACCCCTGCCTCAGCCTGTTGTTACTGTGAATTCTGTGCCGAGTGCAGATGAAGCGCTCAAAACTTATCTCGAGGCATTCAAGGCTGAGGATTACAACACCATGTATTCCCTGTTGAGCAAGGTCTCACAGGATACGATCACCCTGGAGGATTTTGCTCAATACAATCGGGATGCTCTCAATCAAATGAGCGCGGGTTCCTTCGATTATGAAGTCCTTTCCTCCCTGGTAAACCCCTATTCATCCGAGGTTTCCTATCGTGTAAATTATCACACCGCGCTGGTTGGCGATTTGCAGCGAGACATCGTGGCGCGCCTCGCACTGGAAAACAATGAGTGGAAACTGAACTGGGATCCCGCACTGATCCTTCCCGAGCTTGCTGGCGGGAACGTGCTGCGAATGGATTACAGCGTCCCTTCACGGGGCAACATCTACGACCGGGATGGTGATGTGCTTGCGGCCCAGTCGGATGCCTATGCGTTCAGCATCCTCCCAGGCAGCGTGACAGAGGAGAGCCTGGGAACTCTTCTATCAGAAGTCCGTAATTTATGCGGCAACAGCCCGGAACAGCTGGCTCAGCAAATTTTCAATACGCCTGCTCAGTTTCCCATTCCGCTGTGTGAAGCCTCCGCTGACGAATCGGAGCGCATCCGTTCCATCAGTCCGAGCGGCCTGGAATGGACTCCCTATAACTCACGATATTACTTTGAGCAGGGCGCGGCATCCAATATTGTGGGCTACGCTCTTGCCATCAGCGAGGAACAGCTCGACGAGTACCGGCGTCTTGGCTACCGCGGCGACGAGCGTGTTGGCTCGACAGGCATCGAGGCCTGGGCGGAGGACTATCTTTCAGGCAAGCACGGCGGCACGTTGTATGTTGTCAACCCGGCCGACGGGACGATCGTGACCAAGGTGGGCGAAAGCGCGCCCGAGCCTGCCGACTCGGTCTATCTTACGATCGATCGGGATCTACAAAAGAATGCACAGGACGCGCTCAAGGGCTTTACCGGTGCAGCTGTCGTCCTCGAGCGCGATACGGGGCGCGTGCTGGCCATGGCCTCGTCACCAGGCTTTGACGCCAATATGTTCTCGGAGGGCAACCCGAACGGTCCCAGCCAGGTATCGGAGGTTTTCCAAAGGTTCGATACCCCGCTCCTCAACCGCGCTGCGCAGGGACAGTATCCACTTGGCTCAGTATTCAAGATCATCACCATGGCAGCCGGTATGGAGAGCGGACTGTATGTGCCTGAAACGACTTTGGACTGCCAGTACGATTGGACGAAATTAACCGACCAGGTCCGCCACGATTGGACCTGGCAGCACTGCCAGGATCGGATCGCCAGAGGCCAGGAATGCGATACGAGCGATAGTGTCCCTTCCGGGCAGTTAACCCTGCCTGAGGGCCTGATGCGCTCCTGCAATCCATTCTTCTGGGACATCGGCTACACCCTTTATCAGAACAGCCGCCCGAACGATATTGCCAATATGGCGCGCGCCTTTGGCCTTGGGCAGCCAACCGGCATCGAGCAGATCGAGGAGGAAGCCGGGCAGATCAACGATCCGCCGGGCCCCATCGAAATAGTCAATCAAGCCATTGGTCAGGGTGATGTCCAGGTCACACCGCTGCAGGTGGCAAGGTTCATCGCCGCGCTCGGGAATGGAGGCACATTGTACCGCCCTCAGCTGGTCGAAAAGATCGAACCGGTCGAGGGAGGCGCAGCCGAGCTGGTCTTTAAGCCTGAAGCTCAGGGAACCTTACCCGTCCAGCCGTTCCGCCTGGATGTCATTCAGGATGCAATGATCAACGTGGTGGATGACTCACGTGGCACAGCCAACTTTCGATTGCGGGGACTGTCAATCCCCGTGGCAGGCAAGACGGGCACAGCCGAATCCGGCTCTGGAGACCCCCATGCCTGGTTTGCCGGCTATACCATGGCAGAAGAATCGACCGGCGTGCCTGATATTGCGGTTGCGGTCATCCTCGAGAACCAGGGTGAAGGCTCTGATTGGGCTGCCCCTGTCTTCCAGCGCATTATCGAATCCTATTACTATGGCTCACCGCGCACGGTTCTGTGGTTCGAGTCCACCTTCGGCGTGACGGAAACCCCGACTCCGCTGGGCGGCATCCCGACCGAAACACCTGAACCATAAATTCACTGCGTTATCATTGATCTCTGGAGCAGGAATAGATCCTTTGTGAATGAAGCGACACATACAGGCCTGATCGTCAAAGCCCAGTCCGGTTTCTTTACAGTCGAGACCGGGCAGGGCTTTATCGTTTGTCAGCTGCGTGGGAAATTAAAACAGGGACGCGCACTGGGCGACATCGCCGCGATCGGCGATAGAGTCCGCATCACGGTTTTACCGGATGGCAGCGGAGTGATCGATGAGGTCGAGGAACGGGAGCGCGCCATCGTCCGTCTCGACCCGAGGCCGCAGGGTGAATACCAGCAGATCCTGTTGGCGAACCCGGACCAGGCAGTGTTTGTCTTTGCGTGTGCGCATCCAACTCCCCGCCTGAAAATGCTCGACCGTTACCTGGTCATTGCCGAAAAGCAAAGAGTTCCCGCGCTGATTGTTGCCAACAAGATCGATCTTGTCGATGACCCTCAAAAAATTTTTGGTATGTATGAAGCCATCGGTTATCGCGTGCTCTATACATCTACCAAGTTGAAGGTGGGACTCGATGAGCTTGAAAAAGTTTTGACCGGCCGTGTGAGCGCGCTGGCGGGTCCAAGCGGTGTTGGGAAATCAAGCCTGTTGAACGCGATCCAGCCAGGGCTTGGGCTGGCAGTGAATGAGATCAGCACGGCGGTCAACAAGGGCAAACATACAACGGTGACGCGCCAGATGTACCGCCTCGAGGGTGGTGGTTATGTTGCCGACACGCCGGGCTGGAAGTCGCTGGCTTTGTGGGATACCGAGCCTGAGGAGATCGACGCCTATTTCCCTGAGCTGCGCGAGCTCGTGCAGCACTGTCAGTTCAGCGATTGCACGCACATCCATGAGCCGGGCTGCGCGGTGCAGGCTGCCTTGAAAGCAGGTACAATCCACCCGGAACGATATGAGTCCTATTTGCGTCTGCGCGCTGGCAAAGATTGAACACTGATCACTGAATACTGGACACAGATGACTGGTAACTGGAACCTGATCGGCCACGAATGGGCAGTGGATATGCTGAAGAAGCACGTCGTCAACGGGACGACGCGGCATGCGTATCTTTTCGCGGGACCGCCCGGTCTGGGCCGCCGTACCCTGGCATTGCGCTTCGCCCAGGCATTGAACTGCCAGACTCCCATCGAAGCGGGCGTAGCCTGCGGCCAATGCCGCGACTGCCGCCAGATCGAAGCCATGCAGCATGCCGACCTTAATGTAATTGAGCCATTAATAAAGGCACCCGATAATTCCGAGAAATATATTCTGGGGCCCAACGGTGAAAAGTTTATTCCTAGCCCAAATGGGGTTATTCGTATTTTCCAAATCCGGGAATTACAGAAAACGGTAAATTACAGACCCTATCAATCCCATTACCGCATACTCATTTTTTTGCGATTCCAACAGGCCAACGATGAGGCTGCGAACGCGTTGTTGAAGACGCTCGAAGAAGCTCCCTCCTATGCGGTGTTGATCCTGACCGCCGACAACCCCGAACAGTTACTGCCAACCATCGTCTCGAGGTGTGAAGTATTGCGACTTCGCCCGCTCAGAATCCAGGAGGTGCAGCAGGCATTGGAAGAAAGAGGCTTCGAGGCGAACCAGTCAAAATGGATCGCCCACATTTCGGGCGGACGGTTCGGCTATGCCCGTCGCCTGATCGGGAGCGAAGCCCTGCTGGTCGAACGCGAGGAACGCCTGAACGACCTGCAAAGCTTGATGTCTGCCTCGCGCGTTCAAAAGTTTGCGTATGCAGACCGGCTGTCGAAGGACAAAGAGTCCATGCGGCAGGCTCTTCTGATCTGGCTCTCGTACTGGCGCGATGTGATGCTGCGTGCAGCCCAGGCTGGGACGCCCCTCGTCAATGTAGACCGCAACCTGGAGATCGAAGACATTGCCAGCAGAATGGATTTGTCTTCCGCGCGGCTGGTTGTCCGTGGGCTGGAAAACACACTCGAGAAAATGGATGGAAATGTAAATCCGCGGCTGCTCGCTGAAGTTCTGCTTTTGGATCTGCCCCGGCTATGAACCTTGTCATACGCGAGTATCAGGAGGATGACCTCGAAAGCTGCAAGCAGTTATGGCGCGAACTAACTCAGCACCATAGGAATATTTATTCAGATCAATCGATCGGAGGGGAAGATCCAGGCATCCATTTTGAGCATTACTTGAAGAAGACCAATCTCTGCAAACTCTGGATTGCCGAAGAAGATTCCGTTGTTATCGGAATGGCTGGCCTGCTGTTAGATGAGGATGAAGGGGAAATTGAGCCTGTAGTTATTCGCCCCGATTATCGGTCACAGGGGATTGGAACGCTGCTGATCGAGAGTCTTAAAAACGAATCAAAAGCTCGCGGCGTGAGATACTTAAGTATTAATCCTGTGGCGCGGAACGTGGAAGCGATCCAGTGCTTTTATCGTGCAGGTTTTAAGCTGCTGGGTCATATCGAAATGTTTCTCGACCTGACGGATGAAAGCGATCAGGATTGGCAGAAAGGCGTGACAATTCATGGTCACCCGTTTCGCGATTAGTGATCTACTGATTGTATACAGGAGGCAGCATGACGGAATCCCCGCTCGCCAAAAAAATGAAACTCAAGCCGGGGCTCAAAGCCGCAGTCATCAACACGCCTGAAAATTATCTGGATGATTTGAAGCATGATGCTGAAATATCGTCCAGTCTCCGAGGGAAATTCGACTGGGTCCAGATCTTCGTGAAGAACACCGCCGAGCTGGACGCGCTCGCCCCGAAAGCTGCAAAGGCGTTGAAGCCGGAATCCATATTGTGGATTTCGTTCCCAAAAGGGACATCCAAAATCCAGACCGATTTGACCCGTGACAAAGGCTGGGAAGGTGTGAAAAAGCTTGGACTGAAATGGGTCAACCTGGTTTCTGTGAACGATACCTGGTCTGCGTTTGCCTTGCGGCCCTATCGGGAGGGGGAGGAGAAGCAGTCCTTCTGGTAGGGATGGCGCGCAGCCTTTATTTCTTTTCAGCCCGAACCGGGTTCTTCAGGACTCCCAGTCCCTCGATCTCCACGACGACTTCATCACCATTCCTCAATTGACCCACCCCGGCCGGCGTGCCTGTGAAGATCAGGTCTCCGGGTTCCAGGGTCATAATAGAGGAAATATATGCGATCAATGTGCCGACATTGAATTGCATGTCGCGCGTAGATGCCATCTGCCGCATCTGCCCGTTGACACGGCAGGTGACCACCGCATCGGCGGGATCGAACTCCGTGTCGATCCATGGACCGAAGGAGCAGAACGTATCGAATCCTTTGGCGCGCGTCCACTGGCCGTCTGTGTTTTGCAAGTCGCGGGCAGTGACATCGTTCCCGACGGTGTACCCGAAAATATATCTCTTTGCCTGCTCGGCAGTGATATTCCTCCCGCGCTTGCCAATGACAATGACTAGCTCCGCTTCATGCTCCACCTGAGCGGACTGCAGCGGCAGGATGATCGTCCCGCCTATTGGGATGATCGAGGAGGGAGGCTTCATAAAGATGAGGGGAACCTTCGGGACTTCGTTTCCCAGCTCCTTGGCGTGATCCACGTAGTTGCGCCCTACGCATACGATCTTGCTTGGCTCTGACGGCGCCAGTAGCCTCAGGTCTGTAAGGGGCGTTTCGGCTTCCCTCCGCTGGTATCGTCCGAAGACATTGCCGCTGATCTCGCCGACCTTGTTATCCATCAGCCATCCATATTTGGGCCTGGATTTTCCTTCCTGGGTTTCGTAGCGTACGATGCGCATGGGCATTCCTCCATAGATGAGTATTCAAGTGTAACATGATGTATAATAGCCCGCACGGGCGTACAGCTCAGTTGGTCGCGTAGCTCAGTCGGTTAGAGCATTCGGCTTACATCCGAAAGGTCAGGGGTTCGAATCCCTTCGCGACCACTATTCATTTCCACACTAGTCCTCGTAAAAGGGATAATAAGGTCAGGGGTCCGAGTCCCTTCGCGAAGCACCCTTTAGGGTTGCGCCCACAAGAGTCCCGAGTTTGGGACTTTTTTGTTTCACTTTAACTTTGCAAAACCGAAAGAAGTGTTATAAATTGCTCTCAGTCTGAAAAAAATTGAGGGATTTCCGTGAACTATTCCTTATAATGCAGACATTTCATCGCACCAAGGGAAAAGTTTCAGGTGAGCATTCGTTTCAAGGTCATCCTTCCATATCTGCTTCTGACACTCATTATTGCTGTGTCGGGAGCCTATGTAGTGACTCGCCTGGTCTCCAGCTCCCTGGATGAGAGGCTTTCGAACCAGCTTCTCGAAGCGGGACGCGTTGTTTCCGACTCGATGGTGCGGCAGGAAGTCGAGCAGGTTGAAGCGGCGCGATTGATCGCCTATACAGTGGGGCTGTCAGAGGCGCTGAAAGCCGGGGATATGGATCAGGTCTCGGCTTTGGCGGGACCGGCTGCTGGTGCACAGAATGTGGAAAATCTGATGGTGTTCGATGTCCAGGGACTTGAATCAACCCATTTCATACGGCAATCCGACGGCACATTCTCGGAGGTCAGCCAGCGGGGATGGGCTGCAGATTTTCCTTTCGTAAGCGATCTGCTCAACGAGAATAATCCTGACAGTCTGCCTAAGCGCGGGCTGGCAATCGACCCGGTGGATGGACGGTATTACTATTTCACTGCGATCCCTGCGGTTCACGAAAATGAGGTTGCCGGCGCTGTCGTTGTCGGCACATCCTTGAATTCCATCCTGCCTCACCTGAAGAACACTTCGCTGGCAGACGTTGGTCTATATGGGGCAGGGGGTCAGTCCATTGCAACCACTTTTGGCGGGAAAGAGTCCATGTACCGCCAGACGATCTCCATCCCGGAAGAATTTTATCAGTCCATTTTGAACAGTGAAGGCGTTGTGGAGGGGAAGAACATCGAAGCGGATGGACGCGGGTATAAGCTTGCCTATGGACCGCTCGAGGTCGGTGATGATCGCCTGGGTGTTTTTGCAGTGATCTTGCCGCGCGATTTTGTGGTCCAGTCGGGACTGGACACCCGGAACAATTACTTTCTTCTGTATAGTCTTGCGGCGATTGCAGTCGTCCTGATCGGTTACCTGATTGCGCGCCTGATTGTCAATCCGCTGTCCAGGCTCGTCCGTGTTTCGCGCGACATTGCAAATGGTGATCTGTCCCGCCGCACTGAAATCAGGACCCGCGACGAGATCGGCGTACTGGCCAACACCTTCGATGAAATGACCGAAAACCTCCAGCAGCGCACGCTCGAGCTGGAGAAAACAAACCGACTCCTGGAGCAGATGGACCGCACGAAAACGCGTTTTATCCAGGTGGCTGCTCATGAACTGCGCACACCTCTCACCATCGTTCAGGGCTATGCCCAGATGATCGAAACCAAGTCGAAGGAGACGGATCAATTTACCCGCTATTCCGATGGGATTCTGGAGGGTACAGGCCGAATGGTCGAGATCATCGACAACATGCTGGATGTCTCGCGTATTGACACCAATCAACTGGGTGTGATGCCCACAAAGGTCCAGATTGACGAGGTGATCGGGAAGGTGGAAACGACATTCAGACCAGCTCTCAAAGATCGCCGACTCACCCTGACCACCCAGGGACTGGACGCCCCGCCTCCCATGCTGGGTGACCAGGATCTGCTCTATAAGCTTTTTTATCACATCATTGGGAATGCGATCAAATTCACCCCGGATGGCGGGCGCATATTTGTGAGCGGGTGCCTCATCGAGGAGACAGCGCAGGAGCCATCGATCGAAATCGTGATCCGGGACAGCGGCATCGGCATCGACCCTCAGAACCATGAGCTTGTTTTCGAGAAGTTCTACCAGACAGGCGAGGTGCTCCTGCACTCCTCTGGCAAGACCAAGTTCAAAGGCGGTGGTCCCGGCCTCGGGCTGGCCATTGCGCGAGGGATTGTAAAGGCCCATCAGGGCCGCATCTGGCTTGAAAGCCCTGGTTTTAACGAAGAAAAAAATCCCGGCACAACTGTTTTTGTCAGGCTGCCGGTCAGCGGGCACTTCGATGAGCTTCTTTAAGAGTGAGCGCCGCGGCTGGATTCTGGTGGCTGCCATTCTTCTGCTTGGATTGCTGTGTGTGTTCATGACGGCAACCTGGGCGCTCCGCTTCTCTCCAAGCTGGAGGCTGGCTGCCGATATGCGATCACAGCTCGATCCGGACAGCGACTACCTCACCCTCCGCCCCGGGGGAGAGATCCAGCCCGTTGACCCATCCATTCTCACGCAGCCCGTCTGGATCAATTTTTTTCTCACCCCAGGTACAGCATTTCCAACTCAAACACCGGCTGCCAGCACACAGGCTCCACCGCCGACATCCACAGCTGCCCTGCCCACCCATGTGTCTGCCAGTACTTCTACTCCCACACTAACAGGTTTCTTGCCTACAAATACATCGACGTTTAATCCCACTCTCCAACCATCCACAGCCACGAAAACTTTGCCTGCAATTGCAACAGCCACACGGACAAGAACGCCAACAAAGATGGCAGCAACCCCGACGACCAGTACCAGTGCTCCGAAGCTGACAAAGACGCCCACACGTACTGTCACAGCCATAGCATCTCCAACACCGACAAGAACTGCCACGCGCACTGCGACAGCTACTGCAACTTCGACAGCGACGACAACACCCACACCGACCGCCACCTTTACGGCAACCAGCACGCCATCATCCACAGCCACGCAGACGAATATCCCGCTCCCAGAGGCAGATCTTCAGATCACAATTACCGATTATGCTGCAGTTTACGAGGGCAGCATTTCTGTGCAGTACACCATTGTGGTTTCGAATCCAACCGGTCCTTCCGGCGTGATTGCTGCCCCTGTGACCAGCAGCTTCTCTGCTAATCTTACAAACATTAGCTGGATCTGTACTGCGTCAGGAGGTGCATCCTGTACATCGAACGGCGCCGGAAATATCAGTGATGCTGTCAATCTCGCAACTGGAGCTTCCGTGAACTACACTGTCAATGCCACAGTCGTGAGCTCGCCAGTCGGAGATCTGATCAGTACAGCCTCGGTTGGTGTCCCTCCAGGGATCACCGATACAAACCCTGGGGACAACACAGCAACAGATACCGACCAACTGGTTAAGTCCAGTACCTTCCCGTATTTCTCCCGCGTCTCCGCTCAACGATGGTGACGGGGTTGAAGTGTATCTATATCGTGCCCTGAATCACCAAATTCGAAGACAGGCGGGACGGATTTCCGTCCCGCCTGTCTTTTTATTCCTTAGCGGGTCCAATACCCCGCCGCTCTGCGGCGTGATAGTATGGCCGCATGAGTCACCTGATTCGAAAAAGTCATAATGTTTCCATCCTGGTCTATCATTTCGTTTGTCCAGCGAAATATCGAAGAGCTGTGATTGACGAGAGAGTTGACCAAGCGTTGAAAGAAGTCTGTTTAGAAATTGCGGCTCGTTATCAAATTGAGTTTCTCGAAATTGGAACGGATAAAGAGCATGTGCATTTTCTCGTACAGTCGGTACCAACGTATAGTCCTACAAAAATTATCACGATGATCAAAAGTCTCACGGCGCGAGAAGTGTTTGCTCGGGTGCCCTCGGTCAAAAAGCAATTATGGGGTGGCGAATTCTGGACCGACGGCTATTATGTGGGTACCGTGGGCCAACATGTCACAGAAGAGGTCATCCAGCAATATGTTCGCAACCCAGGGCAAGAAAACCAGTACAAGCAATTACATGTCCAGCAACTCAAGCTATTTTAGCGGACCGATACCCCGTCCGCTTGCGGCGGGGTAGTTCATTACGAAGAACCGGCAGCTTTCGTGGACTATGGATTCTACAAACTACAAGCTAAGGAGTGACAGTGCCTGAAGGTGCGGGCTGGGTTTGCAGACCCTGTCCATGCCCATGTCGGCGGCCGCCAAAACCAAATCCACCTGGACCGCCGAGAAAGCCTTTCTCGAGTCCTTCAAGCAGCCAATCCGCGTTCTCCTGCGTGATCGTGCCGTTATCCACGGCTTGCTGGATGCGCTTACGTATCTCGGCCTCGCGGGCGGTCTGGATGGCAGCCTGGACGTCCGCATACTCCACGCCAGCTTCCTCGGCGATCTGTTCGAGGGTTTTACCGCTCTGGAGCTCAGCGATCAGCTTATCGGTGGTCATATCGAGGGCTTCTGCCGCAGCCTGCAAGCCTGCCAGCCCGAGGTCGCGTCCGCCGCCCGGACCGCCTCCGTGCACCAGCGCGCCGGACGGATCCTGTGCGTATACGCTCGTCGCACCGACCACGACTGCTGCCAGCAATGCGACCAGCAGTCCGCCGATCAAAATGGACATTTTGTTTTTCATCGTTTTCAACTCCTGTTCTGAATTGACTGGAGCACCTCCAGCCTGCACAAATCATATCCAAGGGCTGTCATGAAGTTGTGAAAAGCATGTGTGGAAACTATGTGGAACAGGGAGCCCATTTTTTGTGTCATAATGGCTGCATGGTTGTGTTCCCCCTTTCATCAGCGGAGGTAACGCTCGAAACTGTGGGGGGCAAGGGATTGAATCTTGCCCGTCTGACCCGCGCCGGTTTTGCAGTGCCGCGCGGGTTCATGATTTCAACTGCCGCATATCATGCCTTCGTGGAGGCGAACCGCTGGCTGCCGCTGATCGAATCAGACGTGGAAAACGTCTCAGCAGAGGATGTGGGTGCGCTCGAAAAAACATCTGCCCAGATCCGTGCCGCGTTCTCATTGGGGATCATGCCATTCGAGATCGAATCCGCCATTCGCGCCGCCTATGCGGAGTTCAGGGATGTCCCGGTCGCCGTGCGATCGTCTGCCACTGCCGAAGATTTACCAGACCTTTCCTTTGCCGGCCAGCAGGATACCTACCTCAACGTGATCGGCGAAGATGAAGTATTGAAGGCGGTCATCAACTGCTGGTCCAGTTTATGGACGGCGCGTGCGATCGGCTACCGCCTGCGCAATCACATCCCGCAGAAGGAAGTGGCTCTGGCAGTCGTCGTGCAGGAGATGATTCCAAGCGACGCGTCTGGCGTGATGTTCACAGCCAACCCATTGACGGGCTTGCGCAGTGAAGCGGTCATCGACGCCACGATCGGCCTGGGTGAGGCGCTTGTCTCCGGGCTGGTGGACCCCGATCACTATGTTGTAGACACGCTCAGCAACGTCATCCGCAGTAAAACGCTGGGGGCGAAGGCGCAGTCCACTCGTAGCAGACTCGGCGGAGGCGTGGAAACGACCCGTGAGAATGCGTCCACGCAGCAGGCGCTCACAGATGAGGAAATCCTTCAGCTTGCCGAGCTGGGCAGGTCCATCCAGAAGGATTATGGCTTCCCACAGGATGTTGAATGGGCATTTGCAGACGGCAATTTATATGTGTTGCAGTCGCGAGCCATCACGTCGTTGTATCCGGTTCCCGAAGAGTCGAACAATCCATTACGGGTCTGGTTCTCGTTCGGCGCCGCACAGGGATTCGTGGATCCAATAACACCCCTCGGACAGGACACCATTCGGCACATCTTCGCGGGTGGGGGGAGGTTGTTCGATGTAAAAATAAACCCTGCGAATGTCCGCGCCTTTATCCCGGCCGCGGAGCGCATCTGGATCAATATCACGGATATCATCCGTCACCCGATCGGGAATCGTGTCATTCGGGCTTTTCTTGGGTTCGTCGAACCTGGCAGCGCGCAAATTATCAAACAGCTTGCCAGCGATCCGCGCCTGGGAGCGGGAACAGGCACAATAAAGTTCAGCACACTCGAGCGCCTGGGAAAATTCTTTTTGCCCATCCTCTTCCGCGCGCTGCGAAATATGCACAGTCCCGAAAAAGCGCGCACAGAACTCGATCATGCGATCCAGGATGCTTTGAGGACAGCGCAAATTC
>DATFET010000342.1:0-2572 GCA_035250835.1 Anaerolineales bacterium | reverse complement strand
TTCAATAAATTTACAATGAAAGTCGTTCGCCGGGGACGGCGAAAGGAGCCGTCTCGAAGATGCCGCCTAGCGGTACTCGGCGGCGGGTTACATAGTGAATTATGACTTTTCCATCCTTCCATGACTCAACCCACCTATATTTCATTACAGCATCGATTATTGAATGGAAGAATCTGTTTATCGCCGATGAATATACAAGAATTCCACTAAACTCTTTGATATGGCTGCAACAACAAAAACGGATTTTGCTTTTCGCTTTTGTCATCATGCCATCTCATCTTCATGCTATTCTTAAACCTGAAAGTAATCTCATTGGAGAGATTGTTCAGCAATTTGGTTCTTTTACTGCACATGAAGTTCTCAAGAAACTGCGGGAACAAAACCAGATTGACTTGCTTAAACTTTTCCAATATAAGAAACGTGATCAGAGGCATGAGCATAGTATCTGGCAGGATATTCAGGCAAAGAATGTTTACTCAATGGATTTTCTGCAACAGAAGCTGGAATATATTCACCAAAACCCTGTTGCAAAAGATTGGAAGTTAGTTGAAGATCGGGCAGATTATCCATACTCGAGTGCAGGGTATTATGATTATGGGAGGAAACCAATCATTGAAATAACAGATATAAATGAATGGCTGGCATCAACCCCTTCGTCGGGGACGGCGAAGGGAGCCTAATTGTTATTTTATTTCGTCCCGCCGCTGTCTCGAAGAGCCGACACTTGCACCTGGTGCCAGTTGCAGGTGAGATGGACGGCGAAGGGAGCATAAATGTCGAAAGGATTTTCCATGCAATACATCAATCTTGGCAAAACTGGAATGAAGGTCTCGCGCCTGTGTCTGGGCATGATGAGCTATGGATCAAAAACCTGGCGGGACTGGATCCTGGATGAAGAGCAGGCGAAACCCTTCGTCGAACGGGCATTGGAGGCCGGCATTAATTTCTTTGATACGGCCGATGTCTATTCGCTGGGGGAGAGCGAGCGAGTCACGGGCAATCTTCTGCGTCATTTCGGAGTGAAGCGCGAGAATGTCATCGTTGCCACCAAGGTCAATGGGCAGATGAGCGATGACGTCAACGACAAGGGACTCTCGCGCAAGCACATCCTGGACTCGATCGACAGGTCATTACAGCGTCTCCAGATGGACTATGTGGACCTGTACCAGATCCATCGCTGGGATTATGAAACACCAATTGAGGAGACTCTCGAAGCACTGAACGACATCGTGCGGGCCGGGAAGGCGCGTTATATCGGTGCATCCTCCATGTTTGCATGGCAATTCGCCAAAGCCCTGCATACCTCCGAGAAACACGGCTGGACACGCTTTGTGTCCATGCAGAATCACTATAACCTCGCCTACCGCGAAGAGGAACGTGAGATGATCCCGCTCTGTATGGATCAGGGAATCGGTCTCATCCCGTGGAGCCCCATGGCGCGCGGATTCTTTGCAGGCAACCGCAAACGCGGCGGAGGCGGCGAAACAACCCGCGCACAGAGCGATCCATTTGCAAATGGGTTGTACTTCCGCGACGAGGATTTCGTGGTTGCAGACTGTACAGCAGAAGTCGCCAAGGAGCGCGGTGTAACCGCCTCACAAATCGCCCTGGCTTGGGTCCTGCACAAGCCCTTTGTTCACAGCCCGATCATCGGCGCGACCCGCATGGACCACCTCGACCAGTCAATTGCCGCGCTGGATATCCAACTCACAGATGAGGAAATCAAGCGGCTTGAGGAGCCGTACAAACCTCACCCCATCCTGGGACATGCCTAGCAGACATGTCAACCAGGTAGTGAATCCGTTCTTTACAAATAGGATACAGTTCGGCGTCCATCGAACTATCACGCGGTAAAATTGGCGTATGGAAAAATCTCTGACTGTTATCATCCCGATGGCGGGCTGGGGAACACGCATGCGCCCGCACACCTACAGCAAACCCAAGCCGCTCGTCAGTGTGGCGGGCAAGACCACGCTCGAGCACCTGCTCGACATGTTCAAGACCCTGCCGGACCCGCAGAACGTTGAGTATGTATTTATCGTGGGTCCTTATTTAGGTGAGCTGCAAGTGCCAAAATTCATGCAGGAAAATTATCCGGACCTCAAAGCGCATTATGTCGTCCAGCATGAAATGAAGGGACAGTCTCATGCGCTTTGGCTGGCACGCGAGCACCTGCACGGTCCCCTGATGATCGTCTTTTCCGATTCTATTATCGAAGCAGACTTCTCCTTCCTCGATCAGGAGGAGGCAGATTGTGTTGGCTGGGTGCTGCCATTCCCCGACCCGCGGCGCTTTGGCGTGGCGGAGGTCGGCCAGGATGGCTGGGTAAAGCGTTTTATCGAAAAGCCCACGAGCATGGAAAACAACCTGGTCGTCATCGGATGCTATTACTTTAAAGAAGGCGAAAAAATACTGTCTGCCATCGAAGAGCAGATGGAACGCAATATTGCCCTCAAAGGGGAATTCTTCCTGACTGACACCATCTCGGTCATGATCGAAAACGGCGCAAAGGTGCGCACCCAGATCGGCGACAGCTGGCTGGATACTGGGACCATCGAAGCCACCCTGGATA
>DATFET010000057.1:0-13554 GCA_035250835.1 Anaerolineales bacterium | reverse complement strand
GGTGGGTGACTGGGACAATGATGGCGACACGACGATCGGCGTCAACCGCAATGGGAAGTTCTACCTGCGCAACAGCAACACCATTGGCTTTGCAGACATTGAATTCATCCTGGGCAACCCCGGCGACATGCCGATTGCCGGCAACTGGGATGGCCTGCCATAGACAAAAACAGTTCCATGAATTGAAATAAGTTGTAACAAACAGCCGGAAGCAGAATACTCCCGGCTGTTTCATTTTGAGCTTTTGATTTATCCCTAAAGAAGACCCCTTGCAAAGTTGTTATGTGGATTTCACGATGGTAAGTTGACCTGTATTGTGTATATGGTAGCATCTGGGTGAGGCCCCATGAACCAGAATAATTTCAATCCGGGTATTAAAAGGACGGCGATCCGATTGCTGGTGATCGTTTGTTTAAGTTTTCAAATGTTAATTGTCACGCCTGCCGGGGCTGTGCAGCTTCAAAAGCAGGATGGGTTGGCTGCAGTTTCTGCGGTGATCGGTGGCTGCCCGCTTTTCCCGGCAAATAACATCTGGAATACACCGATAGACAACCTGACCGTCCATGCCCGTTCCGACCAGTGGGTCAACACGATCGGGCGCAACACAGGCTTCCACATGGATTTTGGCTCCGGGACGTGGAATGGCGGACCGATCGGTATCCCCTATAACATTGTTGGGAGCGGTGTCCCGAAAGTGAGCGTTTCCTTTGACTACGACGACGAGTCAGACCCCGGACCATATCCGATCCCAAACAACCCGCTAATTGAACACGGCAGCGATCACTACATCCTCATCGTGGATAGCAGCACCTGCACACTCTATGAACTCTTCGACGCCAGCTATTCAGGAGGTCAATGGCATGCCGGTTCAGGAGCGATCTGGAACCTCAATTCGAACGCCCTGCGTCCGGACACCTGGACCTCAGCCGATGCTGCGGGTCTGCCGATACTCGCCGGCCTGGTACGTTATGATGAAATCCTCAGTGGGGAAATTAACCATGCTATCCGTTTTACAGCCTCGAACACCAACGGCTACATCTGGCCTGCACGACACCTGACGTCGAATAATCCTAACACTCCGCAAATTCCTCCCCTGGGCGCGCGCTTTCGCCTGAAATCCTCGTTCGAAATATCCGGCTATCCACCTGAAATGCAGGTCATTCTCACTGCCATGAAAAAGTACGGGATCATCCTGGCAGATAATGGATCCAACTGGTATGTTTCTGGCGCGCCTGATCCGCGTTGGGGCAATGACATGCTGCATCTGCTCGATGACCTCACTGGGAATGATTTTGAAGCAGTGGATACATCCGGGCTCATGATCGATTATGACTCAGGTGCAACAGGTTTCACAATTTCCGGCCATGCAGGCACCGGTGGGGTGATCCTGAGCTATACAGATCTAACAGCCAGGACAGTCATTTCAGAGGGAAATGGGAATTACTCTCTTCCAGTATCGGATAATTGGTCTGGGACGGTGACACCTTCGCATCCCTGCTATACCTTCAGTCCAGCGAACCTCAGTTACAGCAGCGTGGCTGAGAGTCAAACAGGACAAAACTACACTCCAACATTCAATCCCGCACCGGTATGTGCCAATACAGTGGGCGTGTTTCGGCCGACAAACGGGCTTCTGTATTTGAGGAACTCTAATACCAGCGGATTTGCCGATATTGCCATCAACTATGGCATTCCAGGTGACAAACCTGTGGTGGGAGACTGGGATGGGGATGGCGACGACACCATCGGGGTCTATCGCAATGGTAGTTTTTATCTGCGGAATTCAAACACGATTGGCTTCGCCGACATGGTTTTCCCCTTCGGTTCTCCAGGCGACCAGCCAATCGCTGGTGATTGGGATGGGGATGGCGACGAAACGATCGGAGTATATCGACCCTCGACTGGTTTATTCATGCTCCGCAACAGCAACAGCGCCGGGCCGGCGGATACGCAATTCTTCCTCGGCAATGTTGGGGATGTGGGCATTGCTGGGGATTGGGATGGGGATGATATCGATACGACCGGTGTCTTCCGCCCAAGTAATGGAATCATTTTCCTGAAGAATCAGAATACCACCGGGTTTGCGGACATCGCCCTGAACTACGGTATCCCAGGCGACAAGCCTGTGGTCGGCGACTGGGACAATGACGGCGATACCACGATCGGCATCTACCGCAACGGTCGTTTCTACCTGCGAAACAGCAATACCAATGGTTTTGCCAATATAGTCCTGGACTTAGGCAACCCCGCTGACATGCCCATCGCCGGCAACTGGGATGGCCTGCCATTATCAGAGTAGTCTATTTTGTTTCTCAACTGCTTGCACCACTGTACCGCTTGAGTCCCGCTCTCCAAAACCGTGCGGCAATCAGGAAACTGACAACTGCGATTGCGATGAACAGCAATAGCCAGCCGAAGGTCAGCTCCCCGCGCAGACCCTGGAGAGGGACTGTTGTTGCCACAGCGATGGGAATGATGAATGTCACCAGGATGCGCAGCCAGGCAGGGTATACCGTCACCGGATAGCGGCCTGCGTCGAGCAGTGCCTGCAGGATGGTGACGTTGTTGTCGAACTTGGTGAACCAGAACGTCAGCGCGATGAGCACGATCCACAGGCTGTAGATGACGATCGCTCCCGAAATGGTCAACAGGATAAAAGTCAGGATGTTGAGCGGAGTGGTGGTGCCGCCCGACATATTAATGCCGATCACAATCAGTGCGATCGCCAGAATCAGATCCCACGCCCGCCAGACCGTGATGCGCGAGAAGGTGACGAGGAACATGCTGTTGACCGGCTGAAGCAGTGTGTAGTCCATCGAGCCATCACGGATGCTCTGGTTGAACTTTTCGGTGTTGGGCCAAATGAGGGCGATCATCAAAGTGTGGACGAGGCGGAATACGCCGAGTAATGCGATCAATTCTCCGAAGGTCCAGCCACCGATGGTTTCGGTATTGCTAAAAATAATACTGAGGCTCAGCAATTCCCAGCCCAGCCACATCAGGTTCAACAGGATGTTGACAACGGTATCGGCGCGATACGCCAGTGACATTTGTATGTTGACTTTCAAAAATGCGGAAAGCAGGTTAAGGCTGTTCATGCTTAGGCTCCCACAGCCGAGAAGCGCTTAACCCCATTTCGCCATATCACGTTAAAGAGGACGATGGAGGTGACCAGCCAGATCACACCTGAAGCGAACCCCTGAATGATCTGGGTCTCCGAAAGGTTGCCAAGAATGAGTTGGACCGGGAAATAGATCTGCAGCTGGAACGGTAAAAACTGGGCAATCTCCTGGATGACGGGAGGCATCAGAGTCAGAGGCACAAACTGGCCGGAGAATAGCAGAGCCAATGCGTAATAAAACTCGTGGATGGAATAGACGCGCGTCGTCCAGAAGGCCAGGGAGGTGATGGAGGCCGAAAGCAGGAAGCCAACGAAGAATCCGATGATCATGGCGGGGATGGAAAGCAGGATGCCGGTCATGGTTACACTGCTGAAATCCGGTTTGTAGAGGAAATATAAAATGATCCATACGGGAATGAAGCCCATGATGGTCAGGGCTTTGAAGGCGATATTGTTGACCAGCGCGTTGGTCAGCATGGGGTGGATCGGTCGGACCAGCTCGCCCGAAAGAGTTCCATCCTGGATTTTGTAGCCAAAGGAGTAGATGACGATATTGCTGGTGATCTGGTCCACGATCAGCAGAGTCATGTAGTAAGTCGTGAAGTCGTTGACGGTCAGCCCATTGACGCTACCCTTGCTGCTGGCGATGCTGGTCCACACGGCGAGGTAGATGATGGGCGAGATCAGCCAGTAGAGCAGGTACATGATCAGGTTGGCGCGGTACTGCCACTGTTCAGCCCAGTTCACCTGCCAGAGGCGTTGGAAGATTTTGAACATATAGATTCCTTTTGTCATTGCGAGGGCGAAGCCCGAAGCAATCTCATGGCTGGTAGGGCGAGGAGATTGCTCCGCTCCGCTCGCAATGACATGTTCTTACTGATTAAACGCCTGCTCGATGACATCTTCGATGGGCGGGTCGGTGATGGTGATGTCGTGGATGGGCAGGTCTGCCAGAAGTCCGGAGGTGACGCGGGTGACGTCCTCCGCACGCACCTGGATGTATGCCTTCTCCCAGTCCTCCTCATTCTGGACCGGAGTGCCGTATTTTGCCAGGTCATGAGAGTTGGATTCTGCCAGCCGCACGCCGATCAACTTGAACGGGGCGATCTTGCGCGAGAGGTCGGCGATGCCGCCGTCATATTTGAGCTGGCCGTGATGGATGATGATGATGCGTTCACACAGCGCGGTGACATCCGCCATGTAATGGCTGGTGAGCAGGATCGTGGCGCCGGTGCGTTTGTTATATTCCCGCAGAAACTCGCGGATGCGCGCCTGCCCGCTAATGTCGAGACCGATGGTAGGCTCATCCAAAAAAAGGACTTTCGGCCGGTGCAGCAGACCGGCTGCGATCTCACATTTCATCCGTTCGCCGAGCGACAGGTTGCGCACGGGCTTTTTCATCAGCGGAGCAAGCTCGAGCAATTCGTCAAGTTCCCGATAGGTTTCCCTGTATTCATTATCGGGGATGCGATAGATCGCCTGGTTGAGCAGGAACGAATCCGCAGCGGGGATGTCCCACGACAGGCGGTTGCGTTGTCCCATCACGAGCGTCATCGTCCGCAGGTACTCGGGTTTCAGCTCCCAGGGAGTGAAGCCCAGCACAGTTGCCTTGCCGCCAGTGGGATGCAGAAGGCCGGAAAGCATCTTCAGGGTTGTTGTTTTTCCTGCACCGTTCGGACCCAGAAAGCCGACAACCTCCCCCTGAGTGATCTTGAAGTCCACCTGCTGTACAGCCTTCACATCCTTGTACTTGCGTTTGAAAAAACTGCGCACGGCAGAGCCAAAGCCACCTTCGCGTTCGGGGACCTGATAAGTTTTGCTTAATTGTTCGACAAGTATCGTTTGCGTGGACATGAAAATCGCTCCTCTGAGAAGGAGCGATTCTATCATTTATAGAACAGAAGTGCTAGAGTTTTTTTACAAATATGTCACTCTGAGGGAGCGTACTTCCGCGACCGAAGAGTCTCGTTACCCGTGATAGAGATGCTTCGCTCTGCTCAGCATGACATAGCAGAGTTTGTCGAGAGACTTTGTTAAAGTCGAGTTTGAATATCAGACTCTCTCGGAAATAAGGCGACAGTCACTTTAACCAGTAGTTTTCTCGGGTAAATTCATCCGAAGTGACTGTCACCTGTTATTACCAATAATCAGTAGATCACGAAACAACCAAAAGAAGCCCGAAAACAAGGGTGCGGGCGTACGCCCGCACCCTTGTTTTCGGGTATCCTCTAAATTTTCGTGAAGTACTGATAATGTCTATTCTGTTATTCGAAGGTATCCGGCATATCCTCGCTAAACAGCCAGGCATCGAAAAAGGAAGTTAAATCCTGCTCGCTGACTTCCTCGGCGACTGCGATAAATTCGTCAGACCCGGCATTCCCATAACGATATCGTTCAACATACGTCTGCATGATTTCGAAAAAGGCTTCATCCCCTACATGTGTGCGCAGGGCATGGAATACCAGTGCACCACCTGTATATGATTCGTTCGTATACAGCTCGTCTTTCTCAGGTTCTGCCACGGATACTCTGGGATTATCGAAATAATTATCGAGTTGGACCTCTGCCAATCTATTCAGCTCGTCTGGATCGTTTCGAGACTCCCAGAGCCATTCTGAATAGGTGGCAAACCCTTCCTTAAGCCAGATATCCTTCCAGTTTTCCAGGCTGACGCTGTCGCCAAACCATTGGTGCGCAAATTCATGCACGATCACTGTTTGAGAAGTCATGAAATCGCTGGGACAGTGCAGAGACATGGACTGTACTTCCAGCGCGGTTTCTGATAGGGCACAGAACCCATCTTTGGGGGCGATAACGACTCCGTATTCCTTAAACGGGTACGGACCGAACAGGTCACTGAAAAAGGCGATTGCAGAAGGGAGGAAATTGAACAGGATGCGGCGCTGGGAAGGAAAGTCCTGAGGGAAATAGCTGCGGATGGTGATCCCATCCGGTCCACGCTGGGTGAAGAGATCGTACTGGTCTATGCTGATGGATGCCAGATAAGTTGCCATGGGCACGTCCATCTGCCAGATAAATGTGGTCTGATCACCATCCTCTCTCGTCTCCTGCAATGTGCCGCTCGCTGCAACGATCCAGGGGTCAGGCACGCTGATCTCAAATTGGAACGTGGCTTTATCGCGGGGGTGATTGTTGGCGGGAAACCAGCTGGAGGCCGCATCCGGCTCGCCCCATACGTTGATCACGCCGCTCTCAGTATGCGACCATCCCATTTCGAACAGGCCGGCTTCTGTCCTGATCAGCTCCGGCGAGCCGTGATATTCGATCACGACAGTGAATGGCTTGTCTGCATCCAGCGGCGTGGCAGGACTGATCGTCAGCTCGTCACCGTCACGTGAATACTCTGCCGCTTCATCGTTCACGCTGACCGAATCCACTGTAAGCTCGTGGAAATCGAGGTTAAACGATCCCAGATATTCCATTGCATTGGCTGTAAGGGTTGTCGAGCCATTGATCTGATTGGCAGGCGGATCGATACTCAGAGCAATCGTGTAATTTTGAACGTCATACCCCCCATTCCCAAGATTAGGATAATACGGATCACCCATTCCCGCTGAGCCTTTGTCCGGCACAGGTGAAGGTGTGGAATCTGCTGTTGGCGGGACCGGCGAAGCACAGCCTAGAAGTAGGGCTGCGGTCAGGAATATCATCAGGGTTTGTTTAAATGGGAATAACATAACTGCTCCTCGGTCTGTAAAACTACACGACAAACCGGGATGAAATACAATCCTTCTAAGGCTCTGCTTTCGGGGATTCTTCTAACAATTATGGTGAATTGGATTTAATTGACTTACAGCTCCGAGACCCGATACCAGATCTCAACATTGACATGGATCGTTTTGCTGTGCTGGACTTCCATGTTCAGGCTGGGCTCATCGGCCATGGCTGCGCGTGCTTTCACGCTCCTCTCCATTGCCTGGAAGGGCATCGGCGGCCTTTCTTCATCGAAGGTATTTTCCATAAAATCGTACACGCCCAAAAGCTTTACCCCAAGCGAGGCCGCGACCTTCTCGGCTTTTGCCTTTCCTTTTGCGATGGCAGTATCCAGTCCCTGCTCACGGGCTGCCTCTTCGGGATACTTCCACTCAATCCGTTCCAGCGTCGCATTTTTCTGCTCTGCGACGATGTCCAGCAGTTCGGCGAGTTGTTCCACTGTTTCGGACTTGATCTTGAGACGGTACACCGCGCTGGATGACTTGAGCACGGCAGCGCTCGCCGTCTCGATGCGGACTCCCTGCAATTGGATCGCGTCTGGACTCAGCCCATAACGGGTCAGCGCTTCGACAAGCTGGCTCACCTCCCGGGCTTTCTTCATCGCCTCGTTCCCGCTGACGATGGACGAGCCTTTGACGGTCACGTATAAATTGGCGTGGGAGGCGAAGATCTCTTCGCGATGCAAGGCTGAGACTTTGATCGTATCTGGTTTTGATTCCATAGCTAATCCTTTTTCCTTTCACTCGCTGAAAGAGACTCTCCGTTCGGGAAGAAAATTCCCATAAAATGACATACGTTTATTAAGCCTTGCGAAGGTTGTTTTAAAAGCCTTCGCAAGGCTTCGTATCAGAAACACTTTTACGTCACTGTCAGTTTCTGTCTGGGATATTTCTCATAGCGCTTTTCATCCACCACCTTGCGGATGCGGTCGAAGCCTTCCCAGATATCGGTGAAGGAAATATAGAGAGGCGCAAATCCGAGACGGATGTTATCGGGTGCGCGGAAATCAGGGATGACGTTCATCTCTTCGATCATGGCGCGGTTGATGCGGTAACCTTCCTCGTGGCGGATACTGATGTGGGAGCCGCGTCGGGCGGAGTCACGCGGGGAGCCGAGCGAAAAGTCCAATGGCGCCAGCAGCTCATCGGTCAGGGTGGAAGCGTAGTCCGTCATCAGAATCGACTTGGCGCGCAGAGCATCCATCCCGGCCTCGAGCAGAGGAGTCAGCGCTGCCTCCATCGCGATCGTGGAAAGCATCGGTGCAGTGCCCACCAGGAAACGCTGGATGCCTGGCGCAGGCTGGTAGTCCAGGTCAAAGGCGAACGGGTCTTTCTGTCCCCACCAGCCCCAGATCGGAGAAGTAACATTGCTCTGCAGACGTTTGTTGACGTACAGGAAGGCGGGCGCGCCCGGTCCGCCGTTGAGGTATTTGTAGGTGCAGCCGATGGCGAGATCGGCATCCGATCGATCGAGCTCGACCGGCACCGAACCCGCAGAGTGACTCAGATCCCATAGGACGAGCGCGCCTTTGCGGTGAGCCAGGTCGGTGACGTGAGCCATGTCATAGAGGTAGCCGCTCTTGAAGGTGACATGTGAAAGCGTGACCAGCGCAGTATCCTCATCGATGGCGCTGTCGAGCGCGGCGAGATCCGGTGTGATGTCGTCGTCAAGGGAACCGATGCGGATAATCTCGTGACCCCCTCCCCGGCCCTCCCCCAAAGTGGGGGAGTGTGTAAGTAATTTAACAATGCCCTGCAGGATGTACAAGTCGGATGGAAAGTTGAAGGTGTCGGTGATGATGCGCTTCTTGTGCGGCTGAAGGGTGAGCGCGGCGGTGGCGAGCTTGAACAGGTTGATGGACGTCTGATCCCCGACGATCACCTGCCCTTCTGCCGCGCCGATCAGGGAGCCGATCTTGTCTCCGATGCGGGCGGGCGACTCCCACCAGCCTTTGTTCCAGCCGCGGATCAAATCCGCGCCCCATTCCTGGTCCACGGCTTTCTTCATCCGTTCGACGACAGATTTGGGCAGTCGTCCCAGCGAGTTGCCGTCCAGGTAGATCAGGTCGGGATCGCTGGCGACGAACTGTTCACGGTAGGACGCGAGTACATCCTGTGAATCCAACTGCGCAGCAAAATCGCGGTGGAGGGAGAAATTTGTCATGGTTTCCTTTATTGCCACGGATTACACGGATTGTCACAGATTTTCTTTTGATTTATTTGCATGACCTTAACCCAGCAATCGCACTTCCCGGCCGGGACGAATTTCCTTTTCATAGGTAAATTCACTTCGATAGGGTTTCATCCCCAGGCCCTGGTACAACTTTGGCGCGTCAGTGAAACTTTTTGCATCGGAGTCTGTGATCACGCGGCGAAAGCCATTTCTCCAGAAGGCATCAAAAGCTCCGAGCATCAGTGTGCGGGCGATGCCCTGCCTGCGATAGCGCGGCCGCACGAACAGGCTGCCGACCCGCCCGCTATCCTGTCTCTCGACGAGTTTTGCATTGGACAGAATGCCGCCTGCGACTAAATCTCCATCCAGCACAATGAAACAGTAACCGGGCGCATTGGAATAGGAGGAGTCTTCAGGAGTATCTGTTGATTTGTCATCATCTGAATCTTCCTGTTCCATTATTTCATAGGAGCCGAGTGGAATGGCGCCCCAATGATCTGCGTAGGCTTCATCCATGGCCGGACCGACGATATCCCAATCGTGCTCCAGGTCCATTTCGCGCAGGGTCAGGTTTGGGGCAAGGGCAGGGACGACCGGCGGTTGCTCCATTTCCAGAACCAGGTGTACCCATTCTCGTATCGCTGAGTAACCGTGATCAGTAAACAGTTTAATCGCTCCCTGTTCTGCATCATAAAGACTGGTCTGCAGGACAGTCCGAATCCCTTGCGGCGCTTTTACGGACGACTCTCTGGCTTGTACCTGCGCCCATTCGAGCAGCCTGGAGCCAATTCCCCTGTCCCAATGATTGGGATGAACGGAAGCTCCTGTCTCTGCCGCGATATGGTGGTCTTCACTGGTGAAATATGCGTAACCGATGATTTGATCCTCGCCTCCAACGACTACAAATTTCTCACTCGAAAAAGGCACAAAGCGGTAAGACCAGATGTTCCCAACTGAATCGACAACTGCGCGTGGGAATCCAACGGTCTGCATGGATGAAGCGTTGATCACATCCACAACGGCTTGCGCATCAGATAGCAAATAGGGTCGAAGTGTATAGTTTGTCATATTCCTTGAGAACCCGTCAAAGTTTTTACTTGCCTACTTTCTGCTTGTTTACTTCCTATCCTGCTCATCGCGTATTCCGCCAGCGCGGTGATCGTCAGAGACGGATTCACTCCGGGATTGGCGGGCATGATCGAACCGTCGATGATAAAGAGGCCCGCATAATTAAGGATCTCGAAGTTTTCGTTTATCACTCCCTCTTCAGCGTTTTGCCCGATCGGCGCACCGCCCAGGATGTGGGCGGTTGTCGGCAGACCCAATAGATTTTCGCCGAGCGAACCGAGCGCGACACCGTTCGTCCGCCTGGCGAAGTCACGGGTCAGAGCATGTGTGCCTTTGACATGTGCATGAATTTCATAACCGGGCTCCTTCTCAGCCACCATCCCGCGGCGGAAGAGGGTAAACCCGCTTCGTCCGATGCGGAGGCGCATACGGTTGTCCGCGTGCTGCATGACGAGCAGGATGGTCACATTATGTGCCCAGCCCGGCAGGATCAATGCCTTTGCAAAATCCATGGGATGGGTCAGCGCCCAGCCCATAAATTTCAACAGGCGGACAGGCACACTAACATCGGAATCGATCAACGGCGCAGCCAGGAAACGCATCAACGACGAGCCGTCCGGAAAGCGGACAGGCTCGACGCGTGTGATCCTGTCATGATTATAGATGGACGAGATGGCAACGCCCTCCGAGAAATCGACATCGGACCGGCGAGCCACGCTTCCCAGCAAAGCCTCCGAATTGGTCCTGACCCTGTGACCCAGCCGCCCTGACAGTTTGGGCAGCGACTTCTTCACATCTCGAAGGTTCAACAGTAGCTTTATGGATCCCATCACGCCTGCGGAGAAGATGACATTCCTTGTGAATACGGTCTGTGTGTGCTTGAAGAGTTTGGTGGAAGGTCTGTAAGTGACTGCGTAACGCGCGTCTTGGACCATGGACAATTGACCATCGACCATCGATCGTCCATGGTCTATCGTCCATGGTCTGACATCAACCACTTCCACTTCAGACTTGATTTGTGCTCCGTTCTTTTCGGCAAAGTACAGATAATTCTTGGGCAGTGTATTTTTGGCATTGTATCGACAGCCCACCATGCAACCGCCGCAGTGATTGCAGCCTGCCCGGCCTGGTCCTTCACCGCCAAAATACGGGTCAGGGACCGTGACCTCCGCCTCGCCGAAATATACGCCGACATCCGTGGCACGGAAGGTATGTCCCATGCATTGGTCCTCAGCCATCTGCCGGAGGATGTGATCGGCTTTCCACAGCCTGGGATTGCGTGCTGCGCCAAGCATCTTCTTTGCGATCTCGTAATGCGGGCGCAGGACTTCACCCCACTTTATATTTTGAGTCCAGGCCGGCGTGGCAAAGGTTTCATCGCTTGGGACTTCCAGCACATTGGCATACCCCAGACTGCCCCCGCCGACTCCCGCTCCATGCATCACCATCGCGCCTTTGAGAAAACTGATCTGTAAAATCCCATGAGCGCGCAGTGCCGGCAGCCAGAGATATTTCCAGAACTGCCAGTTGGATTTGGCGAAGTCTTTGTCTTCGAAGCGTTTCCCTTTTTCCAGGACGAGGACCGAATAGCCTTTTTCTGTCAGCCTCATCGCGCAGACACTTCCCCCGAAGCCGCTTCCAATAATTACGTAATCATAGGTCTTATTTTGGGGCATGGTTGTCGTAGCAGTCAGCTATCAGCGATCAGCACGGATGGTTTTTAGGAGAGAGGCAGGCATGCGCTTGACCTCTTCCGCATCGTTATGAAGTTTCTCGTACAAGTCCTTTGGAAGAAATTCAGGATCATGGGCAAGGATAAGCTGATACTCCGTTTCACTGGCGGACCCCATGGCTATCTGTAAAAACCTTGCAAAATCGGCATCTGTGTTCCGTCCGCAGCCTTCGGCTATATTTGTCGGTATGGACATGCTGGCGCGGCGAATCTTTGAGGTCAAGCCATAGAGTTCTTCTTTTGGGAATCCTTTTGTCGCCTTGTAAATTGCCAGAGCCAATTGATGGGACTTTTCCCACACTTTGAGTTGACGGAAGTCTTTCATGTGGTAATTATAAGCCGTCAGTGATTGGATTTTAGCTGGCTGCTGAACGCTGAGGACTGATAGCTTACCTGAACGGACACACATCTGCCGGCACGTAGGTATGGCTTTGTGAGCCGTGATAATCGCTGCCTAACGGAGTCAGAATCTCAGGATGCTCTGCCGCATCTTGGATCGCCGCCGCGCAGCCATCATACATCTTGTGTGAGGATTGATATGCATTCCAAAACTTGGTCGCCATCTCCGTGTAGGGACGCCCATAGGGATCGTTGCCGAATTTTTGTTGGAGAGTTTGATAAACTGTGCCCGCATCAGATTCGTACCCTTATAGAATGTGGAGGAGCATGATGCGATAGTAAGCATACGCGGCCAACCGAGAATATTCTGTTGTGTCAGAGACAGGTGTTGGATAAATTGTTGGCGTGGCTTCGAATTGAGACCTGTGGGTATGTACTTCATACTCGCTTCGTTCGGGCGACCACCACTCCAGGCGATCATCGAAAATAGCTGTCTGGTAAAAAGACAAAGCCTCGGCGTAGTTTCCCTCACGAACTTGCTGGTCTCCATCCTGGATTGCCTGAAACCTAAATTGCGGCGGCGCATAGTTTTCCTGTTTTACAGCGACATAATTTTGGCCGTTCCAACCCAGTGTAGTAATTGGCTCACGCGCCGGAGTTCCATCACAGAAGTCCAAGCCACGCAGTCCATAGCAGAGTTCATTCACGTTATACACAAAAACGATTTCCTTACGATTATCTCCATTCATATCAATTAATTCATGGTACTCAGTGGCGGAAACTGCATCGATTACTTTACCAGTGTATGTATCGATTCCCGTATCAATCAGAGAACGGAACTTGGTCCCATCCCATTCGATGATATAGACCTCGGCAAAACCATAGCGACTAAAGCTGTAAAAAATAAGTTCGGGAATTTTATTCTCATTCGAATCGACAACATCTTCAAGCTCGCTTGAGAATCCATAAGAATCCGTTTGGTACAAGGTTTCATATTTTCCGTTCTTGCAACCGATCACATGATAAGTAACATATGTCCGCATTACCAGTTCTTGAATACCATCACCTGTGATATCCATGATTTTTTCAATGCCGGATTTTGAAGCAAAACGCGCTATTCCATCCAAAATTCCCCCTGAATTTAGATAGCTCAAAACCTCACCACTGACGACTACATCGCAAAACCCTGCCGCATAACATTTTGGAAAATCTAGCACAATTTCTAGATTTTCTTCTGGACACTCCGCCTTTTCCGCAGGTGTGACCGTGACAATCGTCGAAGCATCAAATGTCGGAGTGAAGGTGGGGATGGTCGGCAGGGGAGTGATGGAAGGGACAGGAGTTTCTGTGGGAATTGATGTACCTGTATTTGTTGGAGCTGGAGATG
>DATFET010000320.1:0-3471 GCA_035250835.1 Anaerolineales bacterium | reverse complement strand
TATCTTTTCTTTGCTGTCAGGGTTATTCAGGATATATGATTTTGCTGCAAACCCCAGCAACTTTTCCCCCATCGCCAGTCACTGAAGAAATCTGCCTTTCGAGGGTTTGTCCTGGTTCGTCATGCCTTTTACCGCATGGCGATTTTTTTATTAGGAGGTGTCCATGCAGATTGCACCTGATTACCAAATCCCACATATCCCTATATAAAAATTATAGAAAGGCAAAGAGAGGAGTAATGCAATGGCGAAAAATTCTGTATTAGGCTATCTGCCGAACGATAGACCCCCGTCCGGCCAACTGGCCCTGCTCGGCTTCCAGCACGTGCTGACCATGTTCCCAGCCACTGTCCTTGTGGCGGCATTGTGCGGCTTTCACGTAGGCGTGGTTCTGACAATTTCGGGGGTTGGAACGGTTGTTGCGCTGCTGCTGGCCAAGTGGAGGATCGGCAAATTCATCCCGCTCTTTTACGGGTCCAGCTTTAGTTATATTGCTGCCTACCTGGCGATCGCCCAGCAGATGACCGGCAGCGTCCCACAGTTCGGGGTTCCCTTGCCGGATGAAGTGATCAGCACGATGCAGGCCGGTATTGTTGTCACCGGTCTTCTCAACATTGTGCTCGGCTTTATCATCCGCGCGGTGGGCAAGGAAAAAATTGACATGGTCCTGCCCCCGATTGTCACCGGGTCAGTGGCAGCCATCATCGGGTTTGGTCTCGCGTTCGCAGCCCTCGGTCAAATGGCGAGCGCCAACTTCATGGTGGCGCTGGTAACTCTCCTGGTCACGATCCTGTTCTCAGTGTATCTGCAGAACCGCGGCTTTATGGGCATGATCCCTGTCCTGCTGGGAGCGATCTTCGGATACGTTTTCTCAGCGATCGTTTCCCCCAACCCTGCCCAGTTCCAACCCCTGGTCGATGCACCCTGGTTCGCAGTTCCGCATTTCACATTTCCCTCATTCAGCGGTGCATTGGTTGGGACGGCAATCTTCAGCATAGCCATCATGGCAATTGCCACAGTCCCAGAATCCACTGCGCATCTGTATCAGATCAGCTTGTATGTGGATCGCCTGGCAGAAGATACTGGGCGCGAAAAATATGGACTGGATAAGTTCATCGGCTTCAACCTGATCCTGGATGGTATCGATGACACGATAAAAGGCATGTTCGGCTCCACCGCAGGCACCAATTACGGAGAGAACAACTCGCTTATGGCGATCACACGCAATTACTCCGGGCCGGCGCTGCTTGCCGCGGGTGTCTTTGCCATCCTGCTTGGGTTCATTGGAAAACTTGCCGGGCTGATAGCAACCGTTCCATTGGCTGTCAGTGGCGGATTGGCGATCTACCTGTTCGGAGTGATCGGCATGCAGGGCATCGCACTCATGCAGGAGCACAAGGTCAGCATGTTCGACCCTCGCAACCTGGCGATCGGCGCGGTCATCATGATCGTGGGGATTGGCGGCAACATTGGTTATCCGGGCGGCTTTATCCCGGTCACCATCCCGGGACTCTTCCCGAATGGATTGCCAGCCATCGCCACCGCGGCTGTGCTCGGCATCCTTTTGAACGCGATCTTCCTGATCTTCAAACCTTCCCAGGTCGAATCAGACGTGGCAGACCAGGCGGTAGCTGCGGCTGACGATTAATTCCACATCAGAAGTCGACGGGACGGAGTTGGTCTTCGTCCCGTTTGCACATCAACTGTGACCTTTATCCCATCCCCGATTACCAGGCTTTTCTAACCTCCTCGGACGCTATAACATCCATATCCATCGACCGTTAACCAGAATAGGAAAGGAGCAAGCTATGGACGAAAAGCATGTGGATCCTGTATGTGGTATGGAAGTGACCCCCGAAACCGCTGCCGATTCGGTGGAATATGAAGGTCATACCTATTACTTTTGCTCAGCAGGCTGCCGGGCCTCGTTTGAAAGCAGCCCGGAAAGATATGTCCGTCCTGCCGCTGAAAACCCAATGTATCTAATTTCACCCATAGTGACCTGCCATCGGCAGGTCACTTTTTTTGTGCTATGTTTCGAGTTCAGGGTGAAGTCTATTTCAATCGCAGCGTAACAATGGTGAAATCGCCCCAGTATTTAAAGGGATACCTCGACTCGAGAGCATCATCGAGTCTGCTGAGTGAGTCAAATATCCGCGGACGCCTGATGGCGAAATCTTTATTCGTGGCAGGAGGCGTAATAACCGATAAGGCGCGGACAGACACGAGTTGAAAATCCTTTCCCCAAGCCTGCTCCACCTGTTTTGGTGTGTAGTAATAAACGGGATAGTCGAGGCCTTCCTTGTGAACTGTGGACTTCCCGGAAAATCGACGCGTTGCCAGCTGGAACCGGCCGCGCAGCATCATGGCGGACTCCCACAGGCAAAATGGCGGCATGAGTGCCCAGATGATGAAAGCTTTCCCTTTTAAGAATGGACGGACCTGATCTGCCACCAGCTTCAAATCCGAGACGCAGTTCAACCCACCAAAATTGGAGAAGACGCAATCGAACTGATCTCGATCGAGTTCTCCAGGATTCGTATAGGACAGGTGCTCGAAGGTGGCGCGCGATTCCAATCCAAGCTGCTTTGCCTTTTTACGGGCGCGGTCCAGCATACCGTCCGAGATATCGATCCCATGGACGCTATAACCATGCTGCGCAAACCAAAAGGCGTCGGTCCCCGTGCCGCAGGCCAGGTCCAGGAGTCGTGCTCCTTCTGAAAGCAGGGCGGTCACATGAGCATAGACCTTCTGCCGCATTCGCATGAGGTTCGGGTTATTCTCAATGAACTCATCATATTTGTCTGCGTTGCGGTTGTAAGCTTCGGCGACGGTTTCGAAGGAACTACCGGATAAAACATCTGTAGACATGGCGCTCCTGGGTTTTATATCTACCGCTTGTCTCATCATTAAGTAAACTTTTGGAACTGTTTTGTAGGCTGGGATCAAAGCTCAGAGTTTAGATAATTATGCGGCACTCTGTAATCCGTTGGTTGAGTAAGGCGAGTGCATGTCCTGCCTGTATCGAAACCAACATGTTTCAAGAAAATCCTTATAGCAAGTATTGATCTCGTAATGAGTGGTTTCGATACGGGACAGAAGAACGCTGTCCCTACTCAACCACCGAGGTATCTCTAAATTTTCTCAGGTGTAACTCACTCCTCAACAGGCCTGCGATATTACGGGGCACATTGAACAGACTGCGCAGAGATGGCTGACGTATCCCTTTCCACGCCCGAAACTCATAATGGACTCGCCCATGCAGAACGCGATAAAACTCCGTTGGGAAGGGGCCTCGGTACAGCATCGCCAGGTCTTGTGAGTCGACCCAGTTCTGTTTATCCCCCAGTTCCAGCTTCACCCGTTCAAAGAATTTCGTCCCAGGCAGCGGATACGACACCGAAATCCCGATATCATCCGGCCCGCACTCACGCACCATCTTCAATGTTTTTTGCACGTCTTCCCAGGTCTCGC
>DATFET010000319.1:0-6771 GCA_035250835.1 Anaerolineales bacterium | reverse complement strand
AGAAAGTTCTGGTAATGTTTTACGAAGTATTACGCTTGCTGCTTTGCCAAACGGAATGCTGCAAGACCATTATAATCCCACTACGAAAGACACTATATGGATTGCTGGTCGAAATGCTCCTTCATTAGGAGAGGAATTCAGGGTACGACTCAGTTTTTCGCGTCTAAAAGGAAAAGCGCGATGGCGTGTTCAACATATACCTATGCCTCCGGATGAATTTGTTTGGGATGGCTAGTAGATACATATGACTGTATTTATTATTGAGATATATATCGTTTCGTCACTTTTTCCCCTTCAGTAGTAAAACAGAATACTTCAAAAATCTCCCAACAAAACTTTACTAACTTCACATTTGGGTTCTTATCTCTTTTTCCATTCGGGTTCATAGAATGGTAATTTAACAACGCGTGCCGGCGCGTGTTGACGGTGATGTTCCACCGTAATTTCCATTCTCACAATTGTGCCAACCTCATAATATGGCTTTTGCAGGTGCGCAAGCGCGATGTATTTCTTCAACAACGGTGACCAGCTCGAAGTTGAAGCGTAGCCCACTTGAACATTCCCAACCAAAATCGGAAGGCTCCCACGCACCGCCATGCCAGGGATCTGCGGTGGCAAGCCGACATTTTTGAATAACCGCTCCATCCCCTCCCATTCCACTTCGAGTCCCATCAGTCTCCACGCCGAGCCTTCGCGCTTCTCATGCTCCAGGGCGCGGCGTCCGACGAAATATCCCTGCTTATCGAGCGCCACCGTCCAGTCGAGTCCCAGCTCGAACGGCGACGACTTCTGCGGCTCGATCCAGGCATGCGTCGTGGACGTGTAATCCACTTCGAGCATGAAGAGACCCGCCTCCACACGCGCCATGTCCATGGCAAGGATGCCGACAGGCATGATGCCGTAGTCCGCACCCCCATCCATCAATGCGTCCCAAATCTTGAGCGCGTCCGGGGCGTCCATCCAGATCTCATAACCAAGATCGCCTGTATAGCCCGTGCGTGAGATCGTGACATCCAATCCACAAATCTTATTCTTCATCAGGCGGAAATACTTCAGCTCATCGACTGGTTTGTCAGTTACTTTATTCAGGACCTTCCTTGAGTTGGGACCCTGGAAACTGAGCGCCGCCACATCGTCAGTGACTTCGTGAATCTCCACGTCCATGCCGACCGCATTCATCGTCAGCCAGCGCAGGTTCGGCTCCGCGGCAGTCAGACGGAAGGTGGTCTCCTCGAGGCGCGAAACGGTGCCGTCGTCGATCATCTTGCCTTCCTCGTCACACCAACCCGTGTAATAGACCTGTCCCACGCTCATCTTGTGGATATTGCGCGTGGTAACGCGGTGCAGCAATGCCGCTGCGTCCCTGCCTGTGATGATGTACTTGATCAACGGCGAGACGTCAATCAACGCCGCCGAGTTGCGGATCGCCCAATACTCGCGGTCGAGCGTCAACTCGTAGGAACCAACGACCAGATATCCCGCCCAGCGCCGCCAGTTCTGAGGCAGGCAAAGCTTCGAGGTCCGTTCATGGAAAGGGGTGGTTCTGAGTTGGAACATTAATGGTTTAGCCTTTTGACTGTAAATTTCGAATATCGAGTTTCTTTTTAAAGATCTCAAATTCCTGCTCTTTGCCCTCTGCTATCGACCATCTTCTGATCTCCTTCAAATCAACGTTCTGGCTCCTGGCAACCAATAGTGCCTGCGCCAGTCCCTGCTGATCATTCCAAAAATAGAAGGCACATAACCTGTCCTTCACGCAATCTGTGGGAGAAATAATTCTCAGAGTCCCGGTAGAAAGTTCAATCTCATTGATCTCTTTTACAGGTTCCTCTCCAACTGAAAGAGGACCATCAGGAAACTCGACAAAGAATTGCGTTTCAGGATTTACAAAATAACGACCTTCTTCGTGAAAGCCGAGTTTTTCCATTATCAATTTGATTTTGCTTCGCCTGGCAAAGCTTATATTGATCAAATCCAGATCTTTGGAAACATATTTATCACTACTATAAAATGAAACTGCACTACCACCTGAAAGCACAACGATAACCTCATCACTTTCCAAAATATGCTGAATGTGTGCAGCCAATTCAGCCTGACTCATTTTCTTTATTTGCTTCACCGGTTTTTGCCCCTCGCACGCGGTCTGCGCCGGTTCATCAGCAAATCTTCCCGTTCTCCGCCAGAATAAAACGACAATGCTTTTTCCAACAAAGCTTTCAATTCTTTTAAAAATGGATACCGTGGATTAAACATATATGGACGCGTTCGTCCTACAGAGCGGCTTGCCAACACACCGCTTTTCTCGAATTTGTCCAATTGCATTTGAATGGATTTCAAATCCGTTTTATAGAAGCTGGCAATCTCGCGGGCATAGCCTTCCTCACGGGCGAAGATATACATCAACACCCGCTCTGCATTTTTGGAACCCAGGAGCGTTTCGATCATAGTCACTTCCTTGTGACGGAAAAGTACCGTCAAATGACGGCTATCTTCCGTCATTATATCATTGCTTGTTAAAGTGCTCGACCTTGTTGGAAAAAATTTCTGCCCTAGGTGTTCGAATACTCTGCCGGCGCAAAGAAGACAAGCACCGTCAGTTCCTCCTCAATCGAGTGGAAGCGGTGCGCTATGTTCTTTGCCACATATACAATCGAGCCTGTCTGCACGTACCGGTTTTCGTCCGCCACCAGGATCTTCGCCCGTCCGCTCACCACGTAATAGACCTCATCCTCTGTGTGCGGTGACTGCGGGTCGGTCCCGCCCGCGCGGAGGACGTACAGTCCCATGCTCAGATCGGGGACTTTGAGGAATTCGAGGTAAAGTTTGTCGCTCCTGGCACGCTGGGAAATCAATTGAGTGAGTTTAAAGGATTGCATAGGTTTCTCCCGACCATGAACTTTTGACCGTTTACTGTATTTGGTCAATGGTCTAGCGTCTACGGTCTAAAATTATATATAATTTTACCTGCCTTCAGTTAAAACAAAAGGGACTGGCTTTTTTTACCAGTCCATTCGTAATCTCCCGTGAACGTGTTTCAGCTACGCCAGATACTTCACCAGAAATTTAAGGATGATCTGGTTGATTTCGCCCAGCGTTGGCGTTATATTGCCATCGGGCGAATCGAACGAATGGCTCGCGTTCGACACGATCACCAGCTGCGCAGGGACGTTTGCCTGCACCAGCCGCTCGTACATCAGTTGAGACTGTTCATAAGGGACCAGTTCATCCCGCTCCCCATGGATTAATAGGAACGGTGGGTCATCCGCAGTCACGTGCGTGATCGGGCTTGCCTCCATCTTATTTGATTCATTGAACCCAATACGATTCATTGTTTCGATATCGTTGCCTTCGGCGTTCGGAAAAGGCTGTGACATATCCATAAGACCTGCCAGTGAGATCACTGCCTGCACACGGCTGGATTGATCCAGGTGCTCTCCCACATCCCAGCCAGACCCGGCTTCCGTGGTCCCAAGCAGAGAGACAAGATGCCCGCCGGCGCTGGCTCCCATCGCGGCGATACGGTTCGGATCCAGGTTGTAATCCGCGGCCTGCGCTCGCAGTGCACGGATGGCGCATTTCACATCTTCGATCATGGCAGGGAATGTCGCCGCTGGAGATAAACGGTAATTAATCGAAACGACGAGGTAGCCCAGGGAGGACATCCCCATGGCAAACATCGCAGCCTCTGATTTATCTCCGTGCATCCAGCCGCCTCCATGGACGTATACCACCGCCGGCCAGGGGCCGCCTGACGCGGGAAAGTAGATATCCATGGTTTGGGCAGGATCCGCGCTGCAATAAGCAACATTCGTCAACATTTCTCCGTAGTGTTCAAATGGAATGGTTGTGTTCATAATCGTAGGGCTCGGCATTACAATAGTAGCTGTGGGTTCAGGTGTCAATGTTTGCTCTGAAGAGCACGATAAAAGTGGAACCAGAATGATCAGGATCAGCAACAGGTTTTTGGTATAGTTTAATTGAGACTTAATGATTTTCTCCTTGTGGAGACGAGGTTCTCGAAAACTTCCTTACCTCGTCGCAAATTGCGCCTATAATCAAGATTGGACTCCAGCAGTATTGTTGGAATTAGAACAAATGTATCAGTATAATACAGCCAATGAATTAGACTCGAATGAGTCTTTACAGGAGAAGCGATGTGCAGGAGCATTAAACAATTACGCAATTCTGACATCCCAGCCACCGAGGAGGAAATCCGTGCCGCGGCGCTGCAGTTCATCAGGAAAGTGAGCGGATATCGGAAACCGTCAAAGGTCAATGAGGAGGCGTTTGAGCGGGCTGTGGAGGAGGTGGCAGAGGCGACACAGAGATTACTCGGTGAGCTAAAGCACTCACATGTTTTGAAATTGAATTAATCACGCTGGGGGCTGGGAACCTTCCAGCGTATAACGGTGTATAGGGGGTGAATCCGAAAGGCAAAATCCATGCTAAAACCATCTTTCCTCCTTACCATTATTATGGTCGGTTCTGTTCTCGTGGGATGCATTCCCGCGACTCAACCGGTCGAAGCCGAAACGTTCCAGGAGATTACATCTCTGGCTGAAGAAACCCTGGCGCCTGAATCTCCTGCAAACCCATATTTGAATTGTTTGTCCCCCGTCCTTAAAATGAACGTCCCACGGGCTGCACATACTGCAACGCTTCTACCGGATGGCAGGGTGTTGATCGCCGGTGGTTTCCGTGAAGAAGTCACTTCAGAAGTTGCAATTGCAGACGCCGAACTATTCGATCCCACGACCAAAACCTTCGTCCCCACAGGTTCGATGAATGAACCGCGGGATGGGCATACCGCAACTCTGCTGCCAAACGGACAGGTGCTGATCGTGGGTGGCTGGAATCAAAGTGGACGATCGTCAACTGCGGAACTCTATGATCCACTTACAGAGAAGTTCGAGTACACCGCAAGCCTGATGGCTCCCAGGCAGGGAATGACCGCAACTCTTTTGAACAACGGTCAGGTGTTGATTGCAGGAGGCGATTCTGCTAGAAGCACTCCTCAAATGACGGCCGAGTTATATGACCCTGCCACAAAAAGATTTATCGCAAGCGGCAGCCTGGATCACGGCCGCATGGCACACTCGGCGACTTTGTTGAAGGATGGAAAAGTTTTGCTGGTAGGAGGCAGCCCAGGCAATGGGGATGTACTGGCCAGCGCGGAGATCTATGACCCGCAGACTGGCACATTTTCCCCGACCAGCGATGCCAGCATGGTTCGCTACAAACACTCAGCTGTCCTGCTGCAGGATGGTAATGTCCTGATCCTTGGCGGATCCAATCAGGAAGATTGGTCAGGCAAATATGACAGCGCAGAAGTCTACAATTCCCGGACAGGCATCTTCATGGGAATTTCTGATATGAACCGGAAGAGGTTCAAACTTGCAGATGCAGCCATCCTGCTCCCGGATGGGAATGTTCTGATCGGGGGCGGCAATCGGCAGCTTGAGATCTTCGATGTACAAGATCAAGAATTCATTCTGAGCGACTCATTGGATAATGACTATTATTCCTCCGTGTTGACGCTCCTCGACACGGAGCATGTGTTGATCACGGGCGGCTATGATGCCAATATTCAGCCCAGTGACAAAGCCTGGCTTTATTGTGGTTGAAACCTGCATCAGAAAGGAGAAATCGATGCAGAGATGGATGCTCTTTCCTGTAACTCTCATTCTTGCGTTGCTGATGGTCGGTTGTGCTTCAATCGGAAATACTCAACCCTCGAACATGAAATCGCTCGAGGACTATCGCATGCCGACGGATGTACCCAGCGCGGCATACATGACCGAAACAGCAGAAGCTGAGATTGCAGCGCGTACGCCTCCGAAAGACTGCCCGGTGACCGTTCCGCGGGATCCGCTCTTCATCCCGCCACCTCCTTATTCAAAAATGAGTACTGAAGAGTATTTCTGGTATGGTTCCAATTCCCTATGGGTGTCCCTGCCGCAGGATGGCGTGTGGTCAGGTCTGCCTCACGACTCGCATGGGTATTCACAGAAATTACCCTGGTGGCGTGAGGGATATGTCTGGGATGAGGAACCTGAGCCTGCCCTGATCGTGAGCGGAGAAAGGCTGGATGCCGAAGATTCGCCGCTCGTTGCCTCAACAGCAAACGGCGCTTATGCGGATGAGTTCGGTTCTGCCATGCTCACTGGCGTCGATCTGCCCACACTCGGCTGCTGGAAAATTACCGGAAAATATAAGGATGCCGAGCTGAGCTTTGTGGTGTGGGTAGCACCGTAAAACTGTAGGGGTGGTCGGCTGACCACCCCTACAGTTTCATTCGATCGTTCCCCGTAATTTCCTTGCCAGTTTCCCAAAATGTGGGGTGTAGCGGATATCGTCCGTGCGCGGACGAGGCAAGTCCACTTTCAGGTCGAGTTTCACCCTGCCGGGGCGCTGGGTCAACACCAGGACTCGGTCTGCCAGGAACAGGGACTCGTTGATCGAGTGCGTCACCATGATGACCGTCTTCTGGCGCGCCTGCCAGATGCGCGAAAGCTCCACCCACATCCGTTCGCGGGTCATGGCATCCAGAGAGGCAAACGGCTCATCGAGCAGGAGCAGGTCCGGGTCATGGATGAGCGCACGGGCGATCGCCACGCGCTGCGCCATCCCGCCCGAGAGATCGCGCGGCAGCGAGTCCTCGAATCCCTGCAATCCGACCAGCTCGATCATCTCCTGCGCCCGAGTGCGTGCTTCTGTTTTATCCACATGCTTAACCTCGAGCGGAAGTTTGATGTTCTCGACGACCGTACT
>DATFET010000308.1:0-4068 GCA_035250835.1 Anaerolineales bacterium | reverse complement strand
AATCGGCATCAGCATGATGGTGCTGGCAGGTCTGGTTCTCCTCCCGCTCCAGGTCATCTTCACGATCGGGGTGATCCTCGTGTTTGGGCACAACCTGCTGGACCCCATCACCGTCCAGGGGACAGGCTTTCAGGATACCCTCTGGTACATTCTCCACCAACCCAGGCTCCTCATTCTGGAGGAGCGCGCGGTCAGCATCTTTTACCCCGTCCTGCCGTGGATGGGACTCATGGCCCTGGGATACGTTGCCGGGAATCTTTACAGGATGGGCTTTTCCACCTCTCGACGAACCCTTTGGCTGCTGGGTATTGGAAGTGGTGCAACATTACTTTTCGTACTCCTGCGTCAATTCAATTCGTATGGCGAACCCACAATCTGGCAGCCACAAGGTACAGACATCTTTACCTGGATTTCCTTCCTGAACACCACAAAATATCCTCCATCCCTTCAGTTCATCCTGATGAGCATGGGACCGGCTTTGATCTTTCTGGCATTGAGTGAGTTTATGCCTATCGGGCAGGGGAATTTATTCGTGGTTTTTGGCAAAGTTCCCTTCTTCTTTTATATCAGTCACATTTATTTGATCCATGCGCTTGCGCTGATTGCACTCGTATTCACTGGCTGGGATTGGAGGGAGTACATCCTGTCAGCTGAGGCATTCCTCTCAGGCAGGTTGACCGGCTTCGGGTTTGGGCTGGAGGCGGTTTACATCCTATGGATAGTGGTAATTGCAGTGTTGTATCCGCTGTGCAGGTGGTACCAAAAGTTCAGGGAAGGACATCCAGCGTGGGGATGGCTGAGTTATTTATAAGATGAATTTCAGATGAAATCGGTACAACAGCCAGTTCGGACGGCTCAAAATGACAAATAATTCGAGGTAACAAAACGCGGATTCAAAACTTCCATGATGTATGGAACATCAAAACCAACCCGAGGATGTCAGCTTTGATCGTCCTGCCGGGCAGCGGGTCTTGAACCTGTACAACCAGGAACTGCGGGACATACCCGCCTCCGTCTGGGGCGCGACGCAGTTGGAAGTTTTGAACCTTGGGAATAACAGGCTATCCGCAATGCCCGAATCTCTGGGGGAACTGCAAAATTTGCGGATGCTCGACCTGGGTCATAACCGTCTTCCGTTCATACCCAAATCCATGGGTAAACTTGTGAAGCTGCGCTTCCTTTATTTGAGTGATAATGGATTTGATGTTGTGCCAGAGAGCATTGGAAAATTGATAGCTCTGAAATACTTGAATATTACAGATAATCGCCTCACCTCTCTCCCCAAAAGTATTGGAAAACTTTCAAAACTCATCGAGCTCAGGCTGTATAACAACCAGATCGGTTCACTGCCAGAGTCGATCGGGAACTTAAAATCTCTGCGTGAGCTTTATCTGACGAACAACCAGCTTGCTGCTCTGCCCAGGTCCATGGGCAAATTGAGAAATCTCCGGAAGCTGGTGCTGGAAAACAATCAGCTCGAATCGCTGCCTGACTCACTCGGAAAAGTGACCGGTCTCAGCGACCTCGACCTGCGCTTCAATCGTCTCTCGTCCCTGCCCGAGTCGATTGGCAGGTTGAAAAACCTCAGGTTCCTGGATGTGCGCGCAAATCGTCTGGCTGCCCTGCCTGAGAGCCTCGCAAAACTTCGCAGGCTCGAGAAGCTGGACCTGCGCTGGAATCAATTTACGAGTCTCCCATCCTGGATTCAGCAGCTCGAAAAACGCGGCTGCATCGTTTATTCGTAGATTTATCAAAAGGATCTTGACATGAAAAAGACATTTACGTACTGCTCAATCCTTGTTCTTCTTTCTTTCATCGTCTCTGCGTGCGGACCCAGCTCAGCCGCACCCGTTTCATCGTCGGCGCCCGCGCCACCTTCCTCAACAGCCCCACCTTTACCCTCACTGACTCCCACCCAGGCTGCGACCCTTACACCGCAGCCCACCGCCACACCGATTCCCCATCCGCTCGAGATCCGCGCCATGCGCTCGCGCGAATATCCCGGCAGTGACATCGTCATCGAACAAACACTAGATCCTGGTGTCAATTACAACCGTTATTATGTTTCCTATCTGTCCGAAGGCTTGAAGATCTATGCGTTGATGACTGTTCCCATGGGCGAGAAGCCGGCCACTGGCTGGCCGGTGATCATCTTCAACCACGGATTCATCCCGCCGGACGTATATGTGTCGACTGAGCGCTATATCGCCTACGTGGACCTGATCGCCCGCAGCGGCTACATCGTCTTCCGCTCGGACTATCGCGGCCACGGCAACTCGGAGGGTGAGGCGGGCGGCGCGTACAGCCGGCCCGATTACACCGTGGATGTGTTGAACGCGGTCGCCTCGATGAAGCGCCATCCAGACGCGGACCCGAACCGCATCGGGATGTGGGGACATTCCATGGGCGGCTATATCACCCTGCGCTCGATGGTCACCACGAACGACATCAAGGCCGGCGTGATCTGGGCGGGAGTCGTCGCGTCTTATGCGGACCTGTTGACCCGCTGGCGCAGAGGTTCAGGCGCTTCTCCCACCTCCACTCCCTCTCCACGTTCCTGGAGGTTCTCACTCGTCCAGCAATACGGCTCACCGGAAGAGAATCCCGAGTTCTGGAACTCGATCTCTGCCAATTCTTATCTGGGCGAGATCTCCGGTCCGATCCAGCTTCATCATGGGACATTCGATGAAGATGTGCCGCTGGAATTTTCAGAGCTCCTCTTTTATCAGATGCTCGACGTCGAGCAGTATGTAGAGTTTTACAAATACGAAGGTGACAACCATAACATCTCGAATTACTTCAGCACCGCCATGCAGCGAACGATCGAGTTTTTCGATAGATATGTGAAAGCGGCGCAATAAAATTCCCAATCTTTACAGTACCCCGATCATCCCTCAATGATAAGACCCAGACAATGCCTCGGAACATGGAAACTGTTTCGAGGCATTTGGGTTAATCCTCGATAGACTCCTCCAACCGTCTTTCACTTCGGTTGCGAAAAGAAATCTCATCCCCGGGCTGGAGTAAAATCGTGAACGGATCGCTATTTACCGACATTGCCTGTTGCATCTGACCGCTGAAAGCTTTTCATCGATCCAGCAAGAGGTTTGGAATATACCCGTCTCACAAAAATAATAGAGGACAACACAATGAGTAATCCATCAATGAATACTCCTAATATTCAGGCTTATTTTAGCCACAGTTATCGCAAAGAGGACCGCGACATAAATTTATTCTTCTGGAAGCTGTTCCATGAAAATGGCTTTTTCTTTGCGATCGACCCAAAGTCATCGAATCCGGATGACAATCTTTTTAATATCACGTATCTCGAAAGATTAATGCGTTCCAGCGACTGCTTCATTGCCGTGGTAACCGTCCGAAAGAAAAAGGAGGGTCCGGGCTATACCCACTCTCCTTATCTGGCATTCGAAAATTTCCTGGCGGAGCTGGCCGAAAAGCCGCGCCTTGTTTTTGTGGAAAAGGGCCTGGATAGCAGTGTTTTTGGATTCGATCACAGCGACAGCATTCATATCTTCGAGCGCAATAAACTGGAAAACCGTGAGGATAAGATCAGGGATATCGTGCAGGAATTTTCCAATTCGGTGACAAGCTATCAAAGCTACTCCAGTCTCATCCAGCCGCTGGATACTGGCAATAAGGCTGGCATTCTGATCCAGGCATCCCCGCAGTCCGGGTATACCGAGGAAACGATCGGGCTGATCAAGAGTCAATTGAAGAGCTGCCTGAACCATCGATCAGAACTCCTGCAACCCAATCTCAACGATGGATTACAGGAGTTCATCCGCAAGCTCTCTGAATACGATCTGGTCCTCATGGATGTCTGTGATCCGTCCCTCACGCCAGATGTATGGGCGATTATCCAGGCCAAGGCCACCCCCTGTGTCAGACTGGCAAAATCTGCTTCCAGCGAGACAGTCGAAAGGCTAAAGGTGAAGGGAATCCTGAAGGATTACTTTATCGGCTCCGATAGTCCGCTCATTCTCTGGGAGGATGATAATGATCTGCAGGTTAAGCTGGAGAAGTACCTGAATAAGTTCAACCAGGAAC
>DATFET010000285.1:0-12912 GCA_035250835.1 Anaerolineales bacterium | reverse complement strand
CTTCCTTGAGCAGTGCCTCATAGACCTGTTTCGCAGCCTGTGACAAACGACCTTCTTCATAGGCAAGCAAATAATCCTCTTCCGGCGAGCCATAGTTTTCAGACAATGCGTAGAAATATGGTGCAACCTTCAGTGAGATCATTGTCGCTTTTTTACGCAGGACCTTGGCGTAATACCAGGTTTTCTTTCCGAGAGCGTTATCCTTCCAGCGCCAGGTGACGTGGCCCGGATCATCATGCTTATCGGCGACAACTCGATCCCCCGCGACCGCCGTCCACAGGCTGGGGAATTCGATCCCTTTGATCGGCCAGAAGTAGATAAAGCCGCGTTCCTCGATGAATTTTTGTGCAGCTCGCGGAGACGATACGCGCCCGAACGTTGACAAGCGGTACGTCCCGACGCGATGCGATTTTAATTTTTTCAAATCCAATGTGGGCATGATTTGATTATAATCCGCTGTTATGCGAGTCCTGTTTATTTTCCTTGATGGCATCGGTTTGGGAGAAAATAATCCTGAAACCAATCCGTTGGCGCGGGCAAACATGCCGAATCTTGGTCGGCTGTTGGATGGACGATCGCTGTTGAAAGAGGCCGTGCCGTACCATGGAGAGTATGCCTCCCTGCTGGCAGTCGATCCTGGAGTCGGAGTGAGCGGTCTGCCGCAATCTGCAACTGGACAGGCCATTCTGCTGACAGGGAAAAACATCCCAGCTGAGCTAGGCTATCACTACGGACCCAAGCCGAACCGCGAAGTCGCGGCGTATTTGAACGATGGAACTTTGTTTTCAGATTTTATGAAAGCCGGAAAGAAAACTACGCTGCTCAATGCCTATCCGCCGCGCTATTTCGACGGGGTCGATTCGGGCAAGCGTTTATACTCTTCCATCCCTCTGGCAGTGACCAACGCCGGCATTCCCCTTTTCAGGCATGATGATCTTTTCGCCGGGCGCGCTCTATCAGCGGACTTCACCGGCGAGGGATGGCGCACCATGCTGGGATTCATCGACGCTCCTGTCATGGATCCGCATCAGGCGGGGCGAAAGCTTGGTTCGCTGGCGATGGAATATGACTTCTCCCTGTTCGAGTATTGGGCAAGCGATTACGCCGGCCACAAACAGGAGATGGAGACTGCTGTGCAATTGATGGCAACGTTCGACGGCGTCCTGGGCGGATTGGTGGAATCCTGGGAGGATGGCCTAATCCTGGTCACATCAGATCATGGGAATATGGAGGATCTCTCCACACGCAGGCACACGGATGCGGATGTGCCTGCGCTTGTGATCGGAGAAAGAACTGCACGCGAGGAATTTACTCACGGTATGAAAGACTTAACCGATATCGCCCCGGCGATACGGAAGTCGGTGCTGGAAAAGTGAATTCCGCAGAATAACCCGCCGCTGGAGCCTGATCACACAAACTGCATAAAGACCTGGTTACCGAGTAGGCGTCCGCGTTTGGTGATTCGAAATGTGGGTGGGCTGTCGCTGTCCAGCCCTGCATAATTCTCAACCAATCCCAATTTCAACAATTCATCGATCTCCTTTCCATACACTTCATGCAGGGATAGACCGAATCGTGATTGAAATTCCTCCTCACGGATGCCTTCCTGCGTAAGACGTAAGCCTGTCATCATGAACTCGGACATGTCATCCTGGAGGGACTGTTTGTGATGGTTTACCGTTGCCGGGGATAATGGATATTCGATTTTTGTTTTTCGAGGATCAAGAGAGGTTAGTCGCTCGATATACGTCTTGATTCGCAGCACGTTGGAATAACGATAACCGTTGGCATATCCATGTGCGCCGGCGCCAAAGGCCAGGTAAGGGAGTCCGCGCCAGTACTGGAGGTTATGACGGCAGGCGAAAGAGGGAGTAACAGGTCGAAAGTCAAAAGTTGAAGGTCGGACCATTGACATTCGACCTTTGACATCCTTTGCCCAGTTTGAGATTTCATATTGAACATAATCATTCGCTTCAAGAGTATCACCCAGCCATTCATACATTTCCGCGGCAAGATCGGGATCAGGAAGAGGCAGCAGGCCTTTAGATGCCCATCGTCCAAATGGCGTGCCGTGCTCAAGGGTTAATGCGTAGGCGGATATATGTTCTGGATGAAGATTGAGAATCCGTTGGACTGTATTCTGCCAGGACGAGAGGGTTTGTTCGGGCAGGCCGTAGATCAGGTCGAGGTTGACGCCTTTACTTTGGCGGTCGAAGCCAGCCTTGCGGGCGAAAGTCACGGCTTCGATCACATCGAAGAAATTATGCGCCCGCTCGAGCATCCGCAGCTCTTCGTGGTTTGCAGACTGGACACCGTAGCTGATGCGGTTGATCCCGATCCTGCGCAGCTCGAGCAGGTTGTTATAGGTGACTGTGCCCGGATTCGCTTCGATGGTGATTTCGGCGTCCTCGGTCAAAGTGAAGTTATTCCGAATTGCCTTGAAAATCGATTCAAACTGTTTGGGGGTGAGGAGGGAAGGAGTTCCGCCGCCGAAGAAGATCGTGTGGACATACCCCTCACCCCTCACCCCTCTCCCACTGGGAGAGGGGAAGCGCTCGCCCACAAAATCGATCTCGTTACACAGTGCGTCGACATAAGCCGGAATCATCTCCTCCTGCCCGGCGTAGGTGTTGAAGTCACAGTAGGCGCAGCGGTGTGTGCAGAAAGGGATGTGGAGATAAAGAGAGATCGGAGTTTGGAGAGTAGGCACAATGAAATAGGTATTAGAGCATAGCGATAGGATTCTGATCTTTGTTACGAGGGAGACCAATCAGCAATGCGATTGGACCCAGGATCAAAATCCACATGGCGGTTTGGAGGCCGAACGGGTCGGCGAGAAAACCGATGAAGAAGGGAAAGAACTTTACCAGCGGAGCGGTGACAGAGCCAATCGCCATGATACTGGCGCTTTGGCCCGGCAGGCTTGAGTATAACCGTCCCTGCAAAACAGGATACCAGCCGGTGTTCAACAGGTTGACGAAGATCACGACGATCAATTTGGGAATGAAACCCGGCGTGAGCAGAAAGACAGCAAAGGCGAAGATTTCCAGCAACGCTGTGAAGCGCAGGTATTTCAGAGAATCGTTCTGACGGTCAATAAACGGGATAAAGAGGAAATCGGAGACCAGCCCGATTGCCAGCCAGACGGTCACTGCGACGCCTGCCTGTCCTTCTGTAACGTGTCCCACATCCACGAAATACAGGGCGAGGTAACTGAACAACACATCGCCCATCAGGTCGGCGAATTCGAGCAGAAGCAGCCATCTCCACACTTCCCCGCGTTTGAGCGCGGAGAGAGCAGCGCGGAATCCATCGAAGACCACGCGAAAGGAGGGTAAGAACGGAGCCGAAACCGCATCGAGAGGCAAATACCTTAACGCCGCGAGCAGGCACAGGGCGGAGAGAGAGGCGAGCGCGGTATACGTCCCGCGCCATCCCAGGCCAAAGTAAACGAACAACCCGAGGAGCAAGGGTCCCGACAGGACTCCCAACGATCCGGCGAAAGTCCAGCGCGCCATGTTCCGTTCGTGTCGCGAGGGAACGGAGTCCATCAAGCTCGCCTGGGAAAGACTGACGAATGCACCGGAGGAGGGGTAGAAAAGGATAACGGAGGCAAGAAGCAGGACGAAGGATGTACTTGCCCCCGTCATGAACAGTGAAAGCGTGAACAGGATCCCTCCCGCAATGATCAATACGCGGCGCTTCCACACATCGCCGAGGATCCCGATGAAAGGCTCGATGAAAGCAGCAATGATCCCAGGCACACTCAGCAGCAAGCCGATTTGTGTGTAGGTGAGATGAAGGTCATCTCGTATGAGAGGCAGAGCAACTTCACCGACGCCGAAAACAAGCTCGTCAATGAATTCGATCAGGAGGTAGATGAAGGTCATTTTATAATGAAGAAAACTTCATGCAAGATTGACATTCCCTGAGGACATAGTATAAAGGATGGATTCATTTACAAGTCATCTTAAAATTCCATGTCACTCTGAGGGAGCGTTCGCAGCGACTGAAGAGTCTCATACTTGTCGTGTAAGAGATCGGTCCTTCATTACACTCAGAATGACATTCTGAGATGAGTTATTTTTTCATCCACTGGATAAACACGAGTTGGAAAATGAAGGAGCGAAGATGATGAGCATCTGGTTTACCGAAGAATTGCATCCCTATTATCGAAAGGGTATCCGTATCAGGCGTATCCTGGCCGATGAACAAACCCAGTACCAGCATCTGCAATTTGTCGAGACCGAGTTCTTTGGCAACGCGATGATCCTGGATGGCATCATCCAAATGACCGAGCGGGATAACATGGGCTACCACGAGATGATCGTCCACGTGCCCATGCTGGCAGTCGGTGATCCGAAGCGCGTCCTCATTGTGGGAGGCGGCGACGGCGGTGCTTTGCAGCAAGTGCTGCGATACTCCTCTGTTGAGGAGGTGGTCATCTGCGAGCTGGACCAGCGCGTGGTGGACCTCTCGCGCGAGCATTTCACCGCCTCCTTCGGGGACCCGTGGACGGATCCGCGCGCCCGGCTGATCATACGGGACGCGTTCGCTTATCTGGAGGAGAATCCCGGTCAATTCGATGTGATTATCTCGGACACCACCGATCCCATCGGAATGGCAGAGCGCCTGTTCTCAGATGAGTTCTACAAGCTGATGGTGCGCGCCCTTGTCCCGGGTGGAGCTGCAGCGACCCAGTGCGAACAGCCATTTTTCGATTCCGCGTTGATCAAGGAAATTTACAGATCGGCAAAAGTGCTCACGAAAAACCCGGCATACTATTATGCCAATATCCCCACATATCCCGGCGGTGGGATTGGTTTCATGTATGTCTCAGATGTCCCCTGGGAAAATGGATTGAAGATGCCCTATCCACCCGGAGTGAACAATTACATCAATCCTGAAATTCACGAAGGGGCATTTGCCTTGCCTGAATTCTTTAGAAGAGAATTGTATGATTAAGCATGAACAGCGAGGTTCAGTTCTCGAATTTCCAGCTGAGATTTTTCGAAGCCGGGCAATCAACACGGGTGGGATTTCGCTAAAGTTACCTCCCCACCCCAGCGGACTGGTCTGTGGATGGTCAGGTGGGAAGGCGCGTTCTTTGAAGCCATCCAGCACAAATCCGTTCTCAAAGCCCAGGTTTAAATAATATTGGAGTGGACGTCCGAAGTACATCTGCGGCTGTGCCTGGTTTCGCAGTGCAAGTCCTTTTGCGTTATAAGGAGTCATGTAGCGGGAGATTTTTACCGAAAAGACAGTTTTGATCTCGCCATCATCGAATTCTTCCATCACATGCATTGACGAGGGATTGTTGAAGCATGGATGCATCAGTGAGAAGACAAACACTCCATTCGGTTTGAGGAGTCTGGGCAGCGTTCGGAAGAGGGTCTCGATCTCTGCCATGTCGAAGAGCGCCATATTGGAGAGGGCAGAGTCGTAGATATTCTCGCCCAGGGAGAGTAATTGCTGTTCGTCCGTAGCGTCGATGACATGATATGTAATAAGCGAATTGGGGTTCTCCCGCGCCCTGGCTCTTTCGACCAGGTTGGCGGAAAAGTCAAAGGCGGTGACCTGCGCGCCCAGCGCGGCGAGTCGGCGGGAGGTCAGGCCGTTGCCGCAGGCGATCTCGAGATAAAGGCGGCCGGGTCGAACGTCCAGCAGGGAGGCGAGTGCGGGCCAGCACAGGAGGTTCAAGACGTGTACAAAAGACCATACACTTTTCTGTGGACATCTCGCCCTAATTTAGCCTTCACTAGGTACTCAGACGGAACACACAATCGAACTAACTGCAAGGATAATTCTGGGGCAAAAGACATTAGCAGACGGACTTTTTGCCAAAGTGTTTCCTCAGTATTTAGCAAGTCACTAAATATTCGAAGGTCAAAATCCCAATTTTGCATTCATAAAATGACGACAAGTAAACTCGATTGAACTAACCGCAAAGTTTGTTTTTGAGTTGGAAATTCCTGTTGGCTGAGACCACATAATAGAGATATACAGAAAGCCTCGCGGACATTTCATCCGCGAGGCTTACAGCTTTTGCGATTGTCATCTAATGGTGGACGGCTCGCATTGGTGGTGCCATCCGCGATTTGTTAGGCTGCAAGGAAGTACTGTGGCCATTCAATGAGGGATTAGGCACCAGACAGTCGTTTATTCACTGCCAGCCCCCCAGTCTACATTGATCTCGTTGTCTGGAGTATTTGTCACCTGTTGCAGATCGGTCCCATCCAGCAGGCTGGTGTAGATGTCTGAAGCGTAAACTCCGGGTGTTGTCATGGAGAATGCAATTCGAGTGCCATCGGGCGACCATACCGGACCGAACGCAATGTGACCATCGATACTGATCGTGTGTACAACCTGACCGTCCAGGTCAATCACCAGGAGACTTCCATTTGAAGAGGTCAGGATAAGACTTCCGTCGGGCGAGAAGCGTCCACAATCATTTATCGGGCCATCATACAGTATTCGCGGTTCGCCCCCGTTTGCATCCACAAGCATCAATGAGCCTGGGTCTTCATAGCCTGTGGCTCGTTTGAATACGAATTGTCCGTCCGGGGAAAAATCGCCCGGACAATCGTGATGGTTGCCAGGTGGCGTAGTCAACCGCTGCAAATCTGCGCCGTCGGAGGCGCGGATGGTGTAAATCCCATTCCGTGAAGGGTCTGTCTCGTCCCACGCTTCGCACGAGAGCCGGGTATCATCGCGAGACCAGCCGCCGCAGGCGACGTTGAGCGTCGCGTCTGGGATCGAAAAGATGCGCAGCACGGTGCCGTCTGGGGCGGTGATGGCGGTGGCGATCCTTCCGTCGGACAAGAGATGCAGCGCCGTGATCTCCGTTCCAGACATCGACCATCGTGCGCCGCCCTCGGTGATGGGCTGCGGGACGAAGGTCTCGGCACTGCCGTCGGTTCGGGCGATATATGTGCCGGTGAAAGTGTGTGTGGCCTCGGTGAAGCGAGAGAAGAGGAGTTGGCCTTCAAAGAGAGTGGCTGTCGGTATCAAAGTTGGTGTGGCGGGCACAGCAGTGGGCGGTGGAGTAAACGTAGTAGGAGGGACTGTAAGGGTTGGGGGAAGGGCAGTGTTCGTGGGTGCAGCCTGTGGTGCACAGGCACTGACGAAGAGGAATACAACAACTACTATATAGGACGGACGACGGTTGAACATTCTGATCTCCTTCAATAACTTGCAGGATTACTTGCGTGTCAACGACCCACTGGCGGTAAACTCGGGCGTTTTATGTTCGCGCACTAACGTATCGTCGGATTGCATCGTTAATGTGCCACCACCTAAAGCCGGGCACTCACCACTCATTGTCTTGGAAAACGTGTAGGCGAAGACATCACCATTGAGCGATGCTAGCGTCATTTCCCATTGACAACCCACGGTCGTGTTGTTGATATCGCCGCAGATACTTCCTACGGCGCAACCGGCTGGGATGGTCACAATGAGGTCTTCTTGGCGGTTGGCATCGTCTGTGAAGCTCATGGTGCCAGTCCACGTGCCCGCGAAACGATCTGCCGGATTCGACTCCGCAGATGGCACACAGGCTGTGACTACAAGTAATGCAATCACGATTACCATATAGAACGAACGCTAAGTAAACATTTTGATCTCCTTTTGACCGGTTGAATTAGGTCTTGCATTCCGGTCATTTGTATTCCCACTGTAGCATTCGGTCACCTGCGGAACTCGTCTTAATCTGCCAAAATTCCCCAAAACGCTCAAAAATGTTTTGTGTTGGATAGAATAGGGTAAAGCTTGCATGAGGATATATGCCTACTTCCATCCCTGTCACGACCCTGGAAAAATTTAACACCTTTGGGGACTTGTTGCGCTTTCTACGGCGACGCGCCGGCATCACGCAGATCGAGCTGGCGACCGCGGTCGGGTACAGCGATACGCAGATCAGCCGCCTTGAACAGAACTTGCGCCTGCCCGATATCCCTACCATCGAGGCTCGCTTCATTTCTGCTCTTGACCTTGACGATGAACCGAATGCAATCGCGCGTCTGCTGGATCTGGCTGCCAACGTACGTCGCGAAGACGCGCCGGGTCTCGGGTTGTGCCCATATAAAGGATTGAACTATTTCGATGAGCCTGACGCAGACTTATTCGTTGGGCGTGAAGTGCTCACCACAAGATTGATCGAACGCGTCTTCTCTTTGACCTCAAGCGGCTCCCGTTTCCTCGCCGTTGTTGGCGCTTCGGGGAGTGGCAAATCGTCGCTCGTGCGCGCAGGCTTGGTCTCTGCATTGCGTTGGAATCAATCTTCTACCGACTGGCATATCCACGTTCTTACGCCCACGGCGCATCCGCTCGAAAGCCTGGCTGCCAGCCTGACTCAGGGAACAAATTCTGTTGTAGCAACGGCAACCTTGATGGATGATCTGGCGCAGGAGGCGCGCAGCCTGCAAATCTTTGCGAAGCGTAAGCTGAGGTCAAGCAATGGCTCACGTCTATTGCTGGTCATCGATCAGTTCGAGGAGTTATTTGCCCTGTGCCGTTCAGAGGAAGAAAGGGTCTCGTTTATCGAGAATCTGCTCGCAGCGGCGTCCGAAGCGGATGGACCTGTAATCCTGCTCATCACGCTCCGTGCAGACTTTTATGCTCATTGCGCCAACTACGCTAAACTCCGAGAAGCTCTGGCGAAGAATCAAGAATATATTGGCACGATGAGCGATGAAGAGCTGCGCCGCGCCATCGAAGAGCCTGCCCGTCGCGGGCGTTGGGAATTTGAGCCTGGCTTGGTTGATTTGTTATTGCACGATGTCGGGCATGAGCCCGGAGCGTTGCCCTTGCTCTCCCACGCTTTACTGGAAACCTGGCAGAGGCGGCGCGGACGCACAATGACCCTGAGCGGTTATGCTGCCTCTGGCGGTGTACGTGGCGCGATAGCGGAGACAGCAGAGACTGTCTTCAGCGATCAGTTCACTCAGGAACAGCGCGCGATTGCCCGACGCATCTTCCTGCGGTTAACGGAATTGGGTGATGAATCCGGGGCAGGCGACACGCGCCGCCGCGCCACGTTTAATGAACTGATCTTGAAGCCCGAAGAGGCGACCACAACCCGTGCCGTGCTAAAGGCGCTTGCTGACGCTCGCCTAATCACAACCAGCGAAAACGCCGCCGAGGTGGCGCATGAGGCGTTGATTCGCGAATGGCCCACACTGCATGGCTGGCTGGATGAAAATCGAGAAGGACTCCGCTTGCATCGTCAACTGACCGAAGCTGCGCAGGAATGGCTGGGGATGGAACGCGAATCAGATGTATTATTTCGCGGCGCTCGGCTGGCGCAAACACGCGAGTGGGCTGCAGTGCATCAAGAGGAAATGAATGCGCTGGAGGATGAATTTCTGCTGGCATCCATCGAAGCCAGTGAGCATGAAGCCGCAGAGCGCGAAGCGCAACGCCAGCGGGAACTAGACGCCGCCCGCAAACTAGCAGAATCGGAACGACAACGAGCGGAGGCGGAAAGACGACAGGTAGAACAACAGATTCACACATCAAAGCAATTACGCAAGCGTGCCATCTATCTTTCCGCGGTGCTGACTCTGGCAATCATCGCCGCTCTGGCAGCGGGACTCTTTGGCTATCGGGCGAATGTCAGCCTCACTCGCTCTGAGGCAGAGCGCATTGCCGCGGAAGCCAACAACCTGGTACTTACCAACGGTGACACAAACCTGATCGCACTCCTGACGATCCGATCATTGAACATGCACTACACGCCCGCGGGAGACACTGCACTGGCTGCCGTGACAACTCTTGGTCTTCCACCACGCGAATTGCGGGGTCATGAGTCTGATGTATGGGGTGCTGACTTTTCCCCGAACGGCAAGATTCTGGCGACCGGCAGCTACGATAACACCATCCGGCTGTGGGATTTTGATACCGGTGAAACGATGCGGATTCTCCCAGGCGGTACGAATAGTGTCGAGGAGATCGCATTCTCGCCTGATGGTAAAACCATTGTGGCTGCCGGTTGGTCTGGTTCTGCCGTAAACGATGTTGCCTTATTTAGTGTTGCCAGTGGCGAAGCGGTACGAGTGTTCTCAGGTCACACGGCGGGAATGAACGATGTGGCTTTCTTCCCCGATGGCAAATCGATCATCTCCGGAAGTGAGGATTCCACAGCCCGCATCTGGGATGTCGCAACCGGTCAGACGCTTCACGTTCTCACTGGCCCCGGCGCTGCTGTCATACGTTTGGAAGTCTCTCCGGATGGGAAGTATGTGGTTACCGGAAGTATGGATGGAACGGCTCGCCTTTGGGATGCCTCGACCGGTGAGCAGATGCGAATCTTTAATATCCCCATCGGCGCCGTTGCCTTCTCACCGGACAGCAAATACTTTGCCACTGGCAGCGATGATCTCGTGGCCAGAATCTGGGAAGTATCCACCGGACAGGTGGTGCATGAATTCTTCGGCGCAGATACCCTAGGAGTCGCTTTCTCGCCTGATGGTCGTCTTTTGCTCACCGGAGGTGGCGACCGAACTGCTTCTCTCTGGGATATTGCGACCGGGGAACGCATTCGTTTCTTCACCGGTCATGGCGCCGCTGTACAGACGGTGTTATTTTCGCCGGATGGACGTCAAATTGTGACGACCAGCAACGATGGCATTGTGAGGGTCTGGAACCTGGAACCCTCCTCGATCGGAATGCAATTCATCGGACACAACATAAATCTTAAACAAGCTTCGTTCTCCCCCGATGGAAAATTGATCGTGACAGCCGGGATCGACGGCATCGCTCATCTATGGAACCGAGAGACCGGACAAATCACTGTCACGCTGACCGGCCACACCAATGAAGCTCTTGGCGCTGTTTTCTCTCCGGATGGGAAAATCGTGCTCACTGCCAGCGCGGATGGCACAGCCCGACTGTGGGACGCGGTCACCGGCGAGAAACTGTTACGCCTCGAAGGGCATACAGATGCAGTGAGCCGGGCGGCATTCTCTCCAGATGCCAGCTACATCGTCACTACCAGTTGGGATGGCACCGCGCGGGTCTGGGATCCCAAAACTGGTGAGACGAAAGTAGTGTATTCCGATCAAGGCCCTGAGCCGCTCAACTGGGTTGCCGTCTCGCCCGACGGAAAAATGGCAGCCACCAGCGGGGATGATGGCACGACCCGCATCTGGGATCCGCTAACTGGCAAAGAACTCACGGTCTTCAAAGGACATTCCGGTCGAGTTATGGGCGTTGCCTTTTCACCGGATGGCAAGTATCTCCTTACATGCAGCGTTGACGGCACTGCCCGCCTGTGGGATGTCTCGAGTGGGAAAGAGATTCGCCGCTTTGCTGGTCATCCGGGCGGTGCCTTTGCTGCCGCCTTCTCACCGGATGGCAAGTTCGTGCTCACCAGCGGACGTGATGGGACGGCGCGTTTGTGGGATGTGAAGACTGGTAATGAAATCCGACGCTTTGTCGGGCATACAAATGCAGTGAGTGATGTGACCTTCTCCCCCGATGGAACGTACATCCTGACGGCAAGCGAGGATAGCACGGCGCGGCTTTGGCTTGCCGACCTGCAAGATACGATCATCGAAGTCTGCGCTACACTCACGCGTGATCTGACGCCTGAGGAGCAAATCCAGTTTGGTATTTCTGAGGAGGGTCCAACCTGCCCGGTACAATAGACTGAGGTAATTTGATATATAAGTTCTAGCCGTATATTGGTGGTATCGTCACCTTGTGACCACCGCCACCGCAATCGCGAATCCTAACTTCGCGTTTATCAAATACTTGGCCAACGGGGACTGTTAAAGACGTGTACAAAAAGCCATACACTTTTCTGTCGATATTTCCACTATAATTTGATGTCTATGAAGTGTACATCGGAAAAACTCGATCGAACTCACGGCAAAGTTTTTGAAGTACATCCGATAAACAACAATTTAAGAACTGTTGACCCCATTTTGTAAAAGACTCCAAAGTGACAATGATCTATACTCATGTAATGATGAAGGGGAGTGGGGTAGTTAGTCCCCTAGAGACTGGTATGGGTATTAAACAGCGCGTTGCTGTTGAAGCATGAGTTATACCGACCGAGATGGAAGCGATGGAGTTGTTGAAGTGAGCGAGATCGGTTCAGCTCTCCGCATTGGCCGTCGCGTTGTCGTCACCGGAATGGCCGGTGCGGGCAAGAGCACATTTGCGCGGCAGCTATCGGCGAAGACCGGCCTTCCGGCGATCCATCTGGACTTGCACTTCTGGAAGCCGGGCTGGGTCGAGCCGTCGGACAAGGAGTGGCGTGATGTGCAGTCCAAGTTGCTCGCGGGCGAGGAGTGGATTGCCGACGGCAACTATCACGAGACGCTTGACCTGCGGCTCGCGCGCGCGGACACGGTTGTGTTCCTCGACACGCAATGGTGGGTCTGCGCAGCGCGCGCGTTCATGCGTGGGTTGCGTCGTCCGGAGGGTCAGTTGCCCGACGGCTGCGACGCTACGGCGTGGCGACGGTTGCGTGACGAATGGTGGTTGGTTTGGCGCATCTGGCTGGGGCGGCGGTCTGAGCGCGAGCGAGAGCTGGCGATCGTGGCGCGGCATGGGGGCCATGTGGCGTTGCACGTGCTGCGTTCCAAGGGTGCGATCCGTGAGTTTCTTGACCACGCCTAGCCTGTCCATCCTATAGCCTCAGAGTTAGGGAGCGCGCGGTCAGGTTGCGTTTCGTGCCGTCGGTATAACTCGCGGTTGCACCCGACGCTCGCTTCGCACGCGCGGGTGAACGGCTGGGTTATGCCGACGAATAGAAAGCATTTCGTTTGTGTCGATAGGGCGTTATCTTGCGATGCGTGAAGGCGAGGAGGTGTCCAGTGGGATGGGAGGCACTCGAGCAGTGGGGTGACGATGTCGTTCGCATCGAACGGCTCGCTGGCGGAGTGGCCAACGACGTGTGGACCGTGC
>DATFET010000279.1:0-11379 GCA_035250835.1 Anaerolineales bacterium | reverse complement strand
ATATTTTTCCGATCAGTATGGACCTGGCGGAGAAGAGGGATTTCGCGCCTCGCTGGAGGAACGCTGGGCAAGAGTGGATTTTGCAGAAATCCCAATCGGGCTGCCGGTCGCAGCCTACGATGGGGCGGAATACGGCGCGATCGTCTATGGGCGTGGACCGTTGTTCTTCATCGAGCTGCGAGACGAGATCGGCGAAGAAGTCTTCAATGCCTTTCTCAAGGAGTACAGCGAAGAGCTTTCGTGGGGAATCGCCACGCCCGAGTTTCTGCAATCCCTGGCGGAGGAACACTGCGCCTGCCACCTGGACGCCATGTTCGACGAATGGGTATACCCGTGAGGCCTGGTTTCAAGGCGCACTAGCCATGCCTTATCAACGCGGGTATAATCACCGCCGCGTGGCGCTATTGCGCCACATTTTTATGGACGGAGCTTACAACGCATGATTCGAAACCTTTATATCCGACTGGCTTTGATCGTGGTCGTGGCTGCCCTTGCGATATGGGTAGCGGCAACCCGTGAGATCCAGCTGCTCAACCCGCTCAACAACGATGTCCTGGTCCAACGCAATATCAGTCCCCGGCTCGGGCTCGACTTACAGGGCGGCCTGCAAGTGCTCCTCGAAGCCGATCTTCCCGAAACACAAACCCCTGACGCAGCCGAATTGGAAACAGCCCGCGCCATCGTGGAAAACCGAACCAATGCCCTCGGGGTGAGTGAAAATGTGATCCAGGTGGCAGGTGAGCGTCGCATTGTGGGTGAATTCCCCGGGGCTGAGGATACGGATGCCATTCTCGATATCATTCAACAGACCGGTTTGCTGGAATTCGTGGACACGGGGGATTTCAATCCCGAAGAGGGGAGCATCCTGCAGACGGATCTCGCACTTGGAACCTCCGAAACGCCGTCCACGTCGACAGACGGGTCAGAGTCTCAAGCTGTCTTCCATACCATTATGACCGGTCAAGATCTCGAAAGCATAAATGTAGGACTGGGTCCAGACAGCCAGCCTGCCATCGACTTTATTCTTTCCCCTGAAGGCACAGCGGTCTTTGCCCAGCACACTGCTTCCAACATCGGCAAGACTCTGGCGATCACCCTCGACAAGCGCGTGATTTCAGCCCCGGTCATCCAGGGCTCCATCCCGGATGGCCAGGGACAGATCTCCGGCTTATTCACCCCCGAGTCAGCGAATGCCCTGGCAGTACAGCTGCGCTATGGCTCCCTGCCCATTCCCCTCAAGGTCGTCGAGACCCGCATCATCGGTCCGACACTGGGCGAGGATTCGCTCCAGAAGAGCCTGATTGCCGGCGCGATCGGGATGTTGATTGTGATCCTGTTTATGACGATCTACTACCGCATGCCCGGGGCAGCCGCAGTCGTCTCCATTCTCCTTTATGGAGTGATTTTGTACGCCATCTTCAAATTGATTGGAGTCACCTTAACTCTGCCTGGCATTGCAGGCTTGATGCTCAGCACCGGTTCTGCTCTTGACGCCAACATCCTGGTCTTTGAACGCTTCAAGGAGGAGCTGCGCAGCGGACGGGTCCTGAAGCAGGCCTTCGACCAGGCCTGGTCGCGTGCCTGGCCGTCTATCCGCGATTCGAATATTGCTGCGCTGATCACCTCTGCGATCCTGTTTTGGTTCGGGAGCAGCTTCGGGGCAACGATCGTCAAAGGCTTCGCGGTGACCCTGTTCCTGGGCGTGATCATCAGTCTTTTCTCCTCACTGTTCATCACCCGCAGCCTGCTGGCCTGGATGCTCGAGACGTTCAAACCTGAACCTCGCAGCTACGGACGCTGGTTCGGACTCTAGGAAGGTATCCTATGAATATTCTTGGAAAACGTTATATCTTTTTTGGCGTCTCTCTTGTCATGATTGTCATGGGACTGACCTGCCTGTTCATCGCGGGTGTTCCGCTGTCGATCGACTTTACCGGCGGCAGCCTGCTCGAGCTCAAATTTGCCAATGCTTCTCCTCAACCCGCTGAGATCATCGCGGTCTATGAAGCAGGCAATATCGGTGACGTCCAGGTCCAGACCACGGAGGACGGAACCTACGACATTCGTTCCCAGTTTCTGGATAATGAGCAGCGGGCTGTCGTGCTTGACGCCCTCAATGAAAAATTTGGCGAATCAGAAATCATCCGCTTTGACAGCGTCGGTCCGAGCATCGGTGAGCAGGTCACCTCGCGCAGCGCTTTGGCAGTAACGGTCTCTTCCATCCTCGTGGTATTGTTCATCGCCTGGTCGTTCCGCAGCGTGCAGCACGCATTTCGGTATGGCATTTGTGCGATCCTTGCCATGATCCATGATGTGTTGATGATTTTTGCCATCACTGGCTTTGGCGCACTCCTGCTTGGATGGCAGCTCGACTCCTTGTTCCTGACTGCTCTGCTCACTGTGATCGGCTTTTCCATGCAAGACAAAATCGTGGTGTTCGACCGCATCCGCGAAAACGCCAACATCTACCGCCGCCTCGATTTCGAGACGCTCGTCAACCATTCCATCGTGCAGACCTTGCAGCGCTCTATCAACACCCAGCTGATGACCGTGGAATTCCTGCTCCTGTCACTGGTGCTGATTGGCGGCATCACCCTTCAGGAATTCGCATCCATTCTTCTGATCGGCCTGTTGAGCGGAACCTATTCATCCATCTTTATTGCCGCGCCGTCGCTCGTGGTGTGGGAAAAGCGCGAGTGGCGTACCTGGTTCAAACGCCAGAACCAGGCTCAGGCTTAAAAAAAACGACTCCCCTTGTGCTGATCATAAGGGGAGTTCTGTCATCCTGTAGAACATTACATCCGCAGCCACGAGCGGATGTATTGGGATATCAACACGAGAAAGGAAACTCTGCGCATGGAATACAAATTGGGCGGATAACCATGTTCCAATGTTCTTAGCTTTAATAATAAGCGAACGATATCCCGGTTTTGAGTTGAACGATACATGTTCCGCGCTCGTTGTTAAAAAATCCCTATTTGCATACTAGACGATTGTAATAATCGAAAGTTACAAGAAGGTAGCAAAAAGCAACACCCGGTCACAAACAAATGTGACCGGGTGAAAAAACTTGGTTACTACTACCTGGTTCGTCTAGCCTCCCAGCTCCACTGCAAACGCGTCGTAATAGGTCCCGGCGCCAAAGCCGTCGATCAGGATGTGGTCGAGCGGTTTCATATTCGGGAGCTCGCGCAGGAAGGCGATCATGTTCGATGCCGCGCTGACGTTCCCAAACTCGCTGACCACCCACGGCATCGGCAGGATGATCCCCGCGTTCTGCAGATGTTTCTCCTTGAGTCGGTTGATCTTGTAATTGGCGTGATGCACAATGGCGACGGCGAGAGACCTGCCCGCCATCCCCAATTCGTCCAGGCGGACCTGATAAGAAGCATAGACGTCACGGACCACCTGCACGCCGGTGCGGACAAACAGCTTGACCATGCCCATCGGTCCAGCCATCGCAATGGAGGAGCCATCATCCGGCTCGTGCATCAGGCCTGCTATGCGAATATTGTTTGCCAGGGGTTCGGTGACATCGATATTGGTCTCACCATCCGCACTATGACGGGAATGCGGATAATACATCGCCACCTGCAAGACGCCCTCGTCGTCGAAGACTTCGCGCGATTTGCCCGCCAGAAACTTCATAGTCTGCCCGGGGATCACGCCCACCACGCCGCCGGCGTTGCCGAACAGCTGCAGCGCGTTCGCATCATGCGAGGAAATGATGAAGCGGCTCAACCCTTCGATGCCGCCGACCAGGACTTTTTTTCCGTACAGGGATTCGGCGATATTGCGGTCGAGCTGTTTATTTTCCGGAAGCTCCGGGTTCAAGGCGAGATGCAGGCTGCTTGTGGACCCGTCGCAGGCTTTGTGAATGGCGACCTTTAATGCATGCGCGGGGATGCGAGCCGCTCTTGTGATCTTGTCCATGTAATCCTACGAGACCGGAGCGCTCATGCCAATCAGGACGGCTTCCACTTCGGAGGGCTGCCAGTTGCAGGCCTGGATCGCCCGGCTCAGGAGACTCGTCCCGACTTCGATCTCGAGGCGGGTATGCTCTTCGCGCGTCAGGTTCAGGGGCACGTGGTGGCGGTTGAGGAAGCCCAGCTCGGACAGGTTCAGCTTCTCGTCCGCGGGAATCGGATGTCCAAGGCGTTGTTCCAAAAATCCCGGTAAGGATTCATTGTCATAGCTATCACCCCAGGTGCCGTACACGCCGCCGATCCCAACAGCCGGATTGGTCACACATTCGATCCCAAAGGGAATTCCCTGTCCGATATCAATGGTTGCCTTTTCGACGTTTGGACGGTCAAAAAAAGAATTTTTTGTATTCTCCACGATCATTTTAATTACTCCTTCATACCTACCAAGCAAACCCCTTTGTGATTTGAAAGTTTCGCTCTGTATGGGACTGGCGTCGGGAAGGGATTATAACTGTCACGGGTGTACGCTTTATGAGAATTTGATAAGGTGGGCATACAGAAATGGTAGAGAAAACTTGTGAGGTTCCGGTTCAGCCTGCACGGTTCAATATATAATGCCCACGGTCACAAATTGCGTTCTCCCACCTTCAAAAAAGCGCAATTTGTGACCGCCCTGGGTATAGATCACATAAACTGACAGCCAGCCTTGCAAAAAACTGAAGATTACAAGAGTTATTGCTGGCTGTTGTAGCGCGACATTTTGTAAATTTAGAAATTATTCTAGTCACCTGACAGTTTTAGATTTCTAGTGATTTCCGTTGGTCGAGTAGCCCGAAGGGCGTATCGAGACCAGATAAACACAGAGATTCATGCGACTGGTGGTCTCGATATGTCCCGCGAAGTTCACACGGGACTACTCGACCACCGAAGATTGATCAAATATTAAAGAGCGCCGGTTCCCGGCGCTCTCGTCTTTTCATACAAAGCTAACAACCAATCAAGGACAGGAGCCGATACTCTGGATGGCTTCCTGGATGCGCGTGATGCGTGATTCAGGGTTGGGGTGCGTGCTGAAAAACTCTGGAGGCCCGCTGCCCTCTCTCGAAGAAGCCAGCACCTGCATCACCTGGATCATTTCCTCGGGATTGTAGCCGGCGTCATTCATAAAGCAGACCCCCAGGAAATCTGATTCGAGCTCATCCTCCCGTCCGAACCGTAAGTTGACCAACTGCCCGATCAACGCCGCGACCTGGGCAGAGCCGGCACTGGCTGGGTTCTGCGGGTCATAGGTTGCGATGACCGCCGCGCCGGTCAATCCTTCCGTCAGTTTGGCTTTGGCAATGTGCTCCGCCGAATGACGGGCGACCACATGGGCGATCTCATGACCCAGGACGCCCGCCAGCTCCGCGGCTGTCTGCAGCTTATCGTATAAAGCCCGCGTGATGAAGATCTGGCCGCCTGGCAATGCAAAAGCGTTGATGGTCTCAGGGTCTGCCAGTAAATGGAAATCAAATTCGTAAGGTGTCTGGCTGGCCGCTGAGGCGGAAACGATCGAAGTCCCGATCTCGTCGATAATCCCCTGGTCGTTCTGACTCGCATCCAGGCCGTCGAACTCGGCAGCCATCTGCGGAGCCGCCTGCAATCCCAGGGCGATCTCCTGCTCCACCGTAATATCGATATACTGGGTTTCCCCAGTTACGGGATTATCCTGCCGCGAGCTGAAATAACTGAAAAGGGAAACAGCCGCGATGATGAGTGCGAAGATCAGCCGCCCACTGCATCCACTGCTGCCGGCCCGCCTCGTGTATTGACGTTGATACATATTACCTCCATGCTTTAAGGTACGTACAAAAAGCGTACTGTTATCGTGTATTTATATATACGTACGATCCCGTATTTTTATACGGGCTGAAACTTTGGCATGTTACCCTGAGCCTTGTCTGGAGCAGAGCGAAAGACCAGCGAAGGGTCCCCAGCACCGCCCGCTGGGGCCGGTGTCTTTTGGGAGAATGACATGTTTTTTCGGAACGCAGGCGCTCCCAAACTCTGAATGAGATTGAGACGACTGCCCATCCATTAACATGGAGGTGTATATGACCCGCACAGGTATCGATATCGATGAAGCCAAACTGGCGCGTAATGAGCTTGGCTTGTGGCTGGGATGGACTTTGGCGACCGCGCTGGGGATGCTGTTGGGATTCCTTCCTTCCATTCTTCTGGTCAATGTGCTCGACCTGCAGTGGGCACGCGTTATCGTCCCACTCGTGGCAGGCTTTCTGATCGGCCTGGCGCAGTGGGCAGTGTTGCGTAATTATCTCGTCGAGAGTTATGACTGGGTGTTGGCAGGCGGCACCAGTTGGGCGGTGGGATATGCACTGGGTCTGTTCCTGATCAACAGCCTGTCCAATACAGGTCTTGGAGGCGTGATCGCTTATGCTTTGTTCGGCGTCATCGTTGCCATCGTGCAGTGGCCGCTCCTGCGGCGTGAGATTCCCAACGCCTGGGTGTGGATTCTGGCAAACGCAATCGGCTGGGGCTTGGGATTTTATTTCGGACAGATGTCCCTCAACCTGTTCTTCAATGACCCCGCTATCGCTCCCATTGCGAGCACCTCGCTCGTCTCCACGGTCAGCGGACTGGTCGCCGGGGCGATCACCGGCCTGGCATTGATCTGGATCGTCCGCCAGCCAGAGCGGATGATACAAACAACCCCTCCTTAGGATAACCTCATCTCATCGTGCGTTTCATCATCGTGGTACTAGACCTTGCCTCTCGCCGAGCGGAGATGTGTAAATCACGTAACATGCGCGCCGTCTTTCACTTCGCTCAGCGCGTAGAGGCATCGTCCAGCGGCTCGAAGCCCAGCTCGAGCCGCGCGTTTTCCATATCCCAGAACGCTCCCTTGTTATTCGAAACCCCATACTAAATTCCAAACGGAATATTTGCCGTCAGGATCTTCTCAACCAGTTGGACCAGGTCGCGGTGACTCAGCCAGATGCGCCGGTTGATCGGCTCGCGGACGGGGCTATCGTCCTTTATGACCGCGCCGATTCGCAAACAAATGGCTTCCACGCCCCAGCGATCATAATAAAAACGGGCGATGGCTTCGCCGAAGGCTTTGCTCACACCGTATTCACTATCCGGACGGATGGGATTAGTCGTTGAAATGATTCGTGGCTCAGGCTGAGTACGCAAGTACTCGTTCGGGTCGAACCCCAGATACGCGCCAGTCACATGGTTGGAGCTGGCAAAGATGACCCGCGAGATGTTGAACTCACGCGCGGCTTCGAAGACATTCCGTGTCCCCATGATATTGGCGCCAAGCACCTCCTCCCAGCTGGCTTTGACCCTGGGGTCGCCCGCCAGATGGATGATCCGATCCAATGGACTGAACCTCTGTACAGCCTGGGCAACCTGTTGATAGCCGGCGACGTCAACAGGAGCGACCCGCTCTGAGAACGGACCTTCGCGGTCCAGCCCGTAGATAGCGTGACTTGCGCTTAACGCTTCGCGAAGAATGCTCCCGATCAGGCCATTGATGCCTGTGATCAAGATTCGTAAAGAAGACATAGACTCACTCATATTTCCTTATACTCTTTCTTCAAACCCACTTTAGCGCGCTTCGTCGCGACAGCTCCCTGCGCCGTGACGGCGGCTGGAGCGTCAGTGCTTAAATTCAAAAACACAAAGCCATGTCACCCTGAGCCGAAGGCGAAGGGTCTCCTGTGTGTTTGAGTCGAAAGGCTCAAACACACAGGGATTCTTCGGTCGTGACGCCGTGGCGTCACTCGGTCAGAATGACATGATGTTTCTGATGTGAGGCATTCCCCGACGAGATGTCTCAGCCACTCCGCTCAGCGCGGAGTATAATTTTAACCGCGCCCTCATCTGGATTTATAGCAACAGAAAGGATGACCAGGATGAAGATCATCGCCAACAAATTCCAGGGTGAAGATGCCGATGCCCTGGATTTCCAATTTATCGCCAGCCCAAACGTCAACCCATCGGTCCAGAGGCCTGAACGGACACTGATCATCCATTCCACCGAGGGGCCGTCGGTGCAGGCGGCAGTCGGAATTTTCTCCATCCCACTGCATAAGAAGGACTCGCGCAGCGGGCTGTCCATCCACCTCATCCTGGGCAAAGACGGAAGACAGGTCATTCAAATGGTCTCGCTGGAAAGGGGAGCCAACCACGCCGCCGAGTTCAATTCCCGCTCGATCGGCATCGAGCTGGATTATCCCGGTGACCTGCGTGAGTCGGGCAGCAAATACAAGCTGCGCAGTGAGTACAGGGAGGACCAGTACATCCAGGCCAGTTCCTTGAACTCTCCGCATTTCAAGTACTGGCCGCTCTACCCCAGGCAACAGCTGGATGCCCTGGTGGAGATCTCCAAAGCGCTGATCAATCACTATCAGATCGTGGACGTCGCGGGTCATGAGGAGCTGCACTCCTATAAGCTGGACCCCGGTCCCGCCTTCCCCATCGTCCAGTTCCGCGCCAGGCTGGGGGTCAAGGGACGCTCGATCGTCCTGCAGGAAACTGCCCGGGACGTGCGGGTGCGCAACAAGCCCGGGGACGGCTTCCTCTTTCTGCCCGAGCCGATCATCCCAGCCGGCACGCCGGTCACGATCATCAATGAGTTCAACGACGAGAGAGGACTGGCGTACTGCCTGATCTCGGTGATCGAGACCGTGCTGGGAAACCCGTGGATTCTGGGCTGGGTGTTGAAGGAGGAGGTGCGTGTCCGTGTCAATCAGGACTTCATCGTGCGCGACGACCACTTCCTGGGCACGCCGCAGGGCAGCCGCTTCCAGGTGATCAAGCCGCACACCAACGGTTTCGACCAGAGGCGGACGATCCTCGAGCATAAGTACATCGTCATGCACTTCACCACGGGCACGCGCATCGAAAGTACGATCGCCCATTTTCGCAACATCAATTCCGGCGTGTCTGCCCACCTGCTGATCGCCCGGGATGGACGCGTCATCCAGTTTCTGCCATTCAACGCCATCTCCTTCCATGCCGGCTTTAGCTGGTGGGAACGCGACAGCAGCCTGAACCGCTACAGCATCGGCATCGAGCTGGATAACGCCGGCATCCTGAAGCAAAGCGGGGCAGGCTGGATGCGCAAGGGCATCCCGATCGCCGACGCGGATGTGCAGGTCCTTACCCATCGGCGCGAGTCGAAGCCCAGGGGCTGGCACACCTTTACCGAGATCCAGTTGGACGTAGCCGAGAAGATCGTCCGTGCGCTGGCGGAACATTATGGAGGCACCCAGAAGATCGAGCTGCTCGGCCATGACGACGTCAACCTTGCCAATCGCCTCGACCCGGGTCCTGCCTTCCCGATGGAGGACATCCGCGAGCGGGTCTTCGGACGTCGTGAGGCGCGTATCAGGATATTCACCATGAACAGGACGGCGAGCCTGTACACGAATTTCGAGGGACACCTGCCCAATGTGCGGCAGCGACTGCATGACTCGCGCCTGCCAAAGGGAGCCGAGGTGAAAGTGCGGCGTCAGGCCGGTAAATGGTCGCTGGTGGTAGTCGTCCGCTCGAGGATTGGCAAAGGCATTGGCTGGATTCTTTCAAGCACCCTGATTGTGAAAGGAAAGAAGGGAAGCCGGCAGGGTAAGAAGGGTGGAAAGAAAAAGGCCGAGGTGCGCATGACGACGATCGCCCCTCAGGACTTCTATCGCAAGGCGGAAAGCCCGCCCACGCCGAAACTGCGCCTGCCCAAATTCGACCACGACCCGCGCATCCGCATCGAGGAGGTGCGCGGCAGCTGGTCGCTCGTCGTGCTGCTGGACTTTCTGGGTCGGGAAGGCTGGGTCGAAACCCGCTTCATCACCCCCGATCCTTTACAGGATGCCGAATAAAATTCCATGTCATCCTGAGGGGTGTACTTTCCCCGAAGCATCTCTTCGACGCCGTTCGAGACTCTTCGATCGCGCAAGAGCGCTCCCTCAAGATGATATACCTTTTGTCATGCTGAGGCGTTTGCTGCCGAAGCATCCCGCCGCTGCGCGGCGGAGACTCTCCCCAGCACCGCCCGCTGGGGCAGGTGTCGCTTCGCATAGGAGCGCTCCCTCAGAGTGACATGTCTTTTGTCATAGCGCGCGTCAGCACCGACAGGATTTCCTCCCAGCGCGGGATCAACAGCATGTGCCCCTCGCCTTCATAGATGCGGGCGCTGCACTGCGGCAGCCTCTCCATCACAGCCTGCGCCATGCGGATGGACGTGGAGGTATCAGCTGTACCATGCCACAAGTGGACGGGGACCTGAATCTCTTCCAGTGGAAATCCCCAGGCGCGGGTGATCAGACGCACATCCCAGGCAAAACCCTTCAACCCCTGGCGGCAGGCTTCCACATCGCTCTGCAAGCAAATCTCGCGGACCTCAGGGCTCGCCAGGATCTGCTCATCGCCGTTCAGGCGTGCGCCTGTATTCCGCAGCATGGATGCGGAGGGATCGGCGGCGTAACGGCCGAAGAACATGCGGGTCAGCCCGTGCAGCAGCGGCCAGGGGACGTATCTCCCGAACCTGAATCCCAGCCAATTGACCCGCGCCAGACCGTCCACCGCGCCAGGCAGATCGACCGGTCCCGCCCCCGAAAGAACTCCCACCGCCGTGACTCGCTGCGGAAGGCGGTAGGCACAGGCCAGGGCGTGCGGCGCGCCAGCCGAGTGACCTGCCAGAATGAATGAATCGATCTCCAATTCATCCGCAAGGGAGGCGACATCTTCAGGCCAGTCCAGCAGGCGGCGCTGCGGTTGAAAGGTCGAGCCGCCGTAGCCAGGCCGATCGATACAGACCAGGCGCACGCCCATCCGACGGGTCACTTCATCGGGCGGATGGAAGAGGCGCGAGCCGGGCGCGCCGTGAAAGAAGAAGACCGCCTTGCCGAGCGGGTCGCCGTACTCCGCCCAGGCAAGCTGGCGGCCGTCCGATAAGGTATGCAGGGACATGTCCTAATCTTAACCGAGGTCCCCAGTTCGGATCAAAGTCGGGGACGGCGGACTTTGTCTGTGCGGAGGAGTCCTCTTTCATTTTTCATTCCGAATAGACAAGATCCAATGCTGTCTTATCGACCAACTACGCACATGCTGCTCGTGGTTAGGAATTTATGCTTTCTGGCAGAGTTGACCTGCTGAAAATGGCTGTTCTTATCCCATCAAGACTGGCTTTGCGAAATTTCCTATATCGCCTGTGGTATCGCCAACCCGTTGGAAAGGTCAGGAAAGTGGGAACGGTTCTGTCTATGTCTCTAACCTGGCTCTGGATCAGTTTACCTTCCTTAAGGCGCTCGATGTATCGTTCAGTTCGATCTTTGGACACGAGATTGAAAATCCCCTTGTTGAACGTGAGCATTGCCTCGACGGATGTCTCTTCAATCGTCGCCCGAAATTCATGTCCTGCTTCCGGCTCGATGAATTGATTGAAATATGC
>DATFET010000272.1:0-12077 GCA_035250835.1 Anaerolineales bacterium | reverse complement strand
ATGTGGCTCTGGGACTGCCATCCTCCCGCGGTCCGCTCACAGATCTGGACCGAGTCTCAGCTCGGATTCTGGAACTGGCAAAAATCTATGGGCTGAAAATCGACCCGGCTGCTTACGTCTGGCAGCTCTCGGTGGGCCAGCAGCAGCGTGTGGAAATTATCAAAGCTCTCTATCGCGGCGCGGCCCTGCTCATTCTCGATGAGCCGACTGCGGTGCTGACCCCACAGGAAGTGGGCGAGCTGTTTATTATCATGCGTCAGATGGTTAAGGATGGTCATGGGCTGATCTTTATCTCGCACAAATTGCACGAAGTGGTGGAGATCAGCAACCGTATAACCGTCCTGCGGGATGGCCGCAAAATTGGCACACGTCCCACCTCTGAAGTGACCAAACAAATCCTTGCCAACTGGATGGTCGGACGCGAAGTAGGCTTCGCACCCGATCGCGGCCAGGTGGCAAGAGGGGAAGCCCGCTTGCAGCTCGATCGGGTCTCATGCAGCAGCGATCGCGGCACACCGGGCCTGCGCGATGTCAGCCTGGAAGTCTATTCCAGCGAAATCCTGGGCATTGCCGGTGTCTCGGGCAATGGGCAGCGCGAACTGGCCGAATCAATCACAGGGCTGCGCAAAACCACTGGCGGATACGTGAAGCTGGAGGGTCAGGATGTGACCGGCTTTGCACCCGGCGACCTGACAGAACGAATGCTCTCCTACATCCCCGAGGAACGCATGCGTGATGGCATGATCAAGAATTTTACGGTCGCGGAGAACATGATCCTGCGGGAACATCACAAGCAGCCCTACTCCCATTCCGGGTTCCTGAACTTGCGCGGCATTGCAAGCCATTCAGATGAGCTCATCCATAAGTTCCACGTGAAGACGCCTTCGCGCGAAACCCTGGTCAAGAATCTGTCTGGAGGCAATATTCAAAAAGTGGTCCTGGCGCGTGAACTTTCTCGCAACCCGCGCGTGATCATTGCCGCGCAGCCTACCCGCGGTCTCGACATTGGCGCGACGGAGTACGTGCGCGAGCAATTGCTGATCGAACGCCGCAAGGGTACGGCCATCATGCTCATCTCCGAGGACCTCGATGAAATCCTGGCACTCTCGGACCGCATCGCGGTCCTCTACGAGGGCCAGGTCATGGATATTGTGCCGCGTGAGAACGCCACACCGGAAAAACTGGGTCTTCTCATGGCAGGCGTCCACCCGGAAGATGCGACGGCAAAAACACCGCACGCATAATGTCACGGGGAAAGGGTTATTTAAAATACTACAAAAGTCATCTACTTAGGTTTAGACTAGATCAATCCATCGGTTTGGTGGTCGCTGGATGAGGTGATCGAGCGCAACCGGTCGAAACCCATCCTCGGCGTTGGGATAAGAATCCCATCGAAAAGTGCCGCCGTCTACTAAATGCTGCATGATCAAGCGGCAGAAAGAGGTAACCACCAATGAACCTTTGGCAGGAATATCTTCGTCCCACCAATCTGTCACAAGCCCTACAAGCCTTTAGCGAGGCGCCGCGTCCGATACTCCCTATTGCGGGCGGCACGGATCTCCTGCTCGACCTTGAACAAGGCCGCCATTCTCCCGTACATACCCTGCTGGATGTGACATCCATCGAGGAGATGGCCGCGCTCGAGATGAGAGGAGATGATCTGTTTGTCGGCGCGGCTGTGCCGGTCAACCGCGTCGCCCTGGACACGCTTACGCTTACGCACGCCCAGGCGTTGACCGAAGCCTGCAACCTGATCGCAGGCCCACAGGTACGCAATGTGGCGACCCTCGGCGGCAACGTCGCCCACGCCCTTCCCGCCGCAGATGGGACGATTGCGTTATTGGCTCTGGACGCACAGGCTGAGATTGCAGGATGTGCTCCTGCCGTCGGGGATGACAGCGTGAATACAAGGCGTATTCCATTCAGGGAATTATTCCTCGGACCTGGCAAATCTTCCCTCAAACATGGCGAAGAATTGATTGTAGGTTTTTACATTCCCATTCATGAAACCCTCAGAGATTCGAAATCCCTGACGGTCTCCTCATGTTTCAAACGGATCATGCGTCCGCAGGGGGTAGCACTGCCCATTATCAACCTTGCCGTTTGGCTTGAACGCACAAACGATGTGATTAGCCGCATCCGCATTGCCGTTGGCCCCGGTGGTCCAACGCCGTGGAGTGCAGCCGAAGCGGAAAAAGTATTGATCGACAAATCGCTGAATGATGAGACATTCAATGCTGCTGTGGAAGCACTTCTGACCCAGGTCGGGTTCCGCTCAAGTGCACGCAGAGCAAGCTCAGATTATCGAAGACATATTGTCGTGGGTCTGTTCAAAGACGTCCTCGAGACCGCATGGCAGAGAGCGGGCTAATCATACAATTGTGGTACAATGTGTCTACAAATGTAGATAGAATTGGAGGATGATATGGTCACCGTTGGTATTCGAGAGTTGAAGCAGCAAACCAGTGAGTTGATCCGTCTTGTGCGCGAGACCGGGAGTGAGATCCAGGTTACTTACCATGGCCAGGTAGTGGCATTGCTGGTGCCTGTTAATAGGCAAAAAACGAAAGAGGCAGGCCGTGCATGGACTCAACTGGACAGCCTTGCAGCTGAGATCGGAGCCAGCTGGAAGAAAGGAATATCACCAGCCCGCGTAGTCTCCGAGGGACGCGATTGATGTTTGTTGTACTGGATGCCAGTGTCTGGGTCTCACGACTTGTGGAAAGCGATGAGTTTCATGTTCCAGTAAAGGATTGGATGAATGCCCAGCGCGAGCAGGATGCCACATTTATATCCCCCTCTCTTTTGCTTGCTGAAGTGGGCGGAGTCATTAGCAGGGTGACGGGTAAACCTGAACTGGGATTGAATGCCATCTGGAAAATTGAAAACCTGCCTGGCGTGCGTATTGTCGATATGGAAAAATCCTTAATGGATGAGGCGTCACACATTGCAGCAAGATATGGATTGCGCGGCGCAGACTCTGTTTATGTGGCGGTCGCATCCACTTTAAAAATACCTTTGGTAACCTTTGATGTTGACCAGCGTGAAAGAGGCTCGAAACTCGTGGATGTAATCGAGATCACTTTGAATTGACAGGAATCCCATCGCCGTTCGAATCCTTTGAGGTGAAATATGACAAAACAAATTTCTCTCACAGTTAACAGCAATCAGCATACACTTGAAGCCAGGCCGAATGAAACTCTCTCTACATTCCTGCGCGAGCGACTCCGCCTGACGGGCACAAAGATTGGATGCGAGGAGGCCGAATGCGGCGCGTGCACCGTCCTGGTGGATGGTGAGCCGGTGGTCTCATGCATCTATCCCGCCGAGCGCGCGGATGGGAAGACCATCATTACCATCGAAGGGCTTGCACAGCGCGTACATGAAGAAATGAACGCTTCGTCTTCACATTCAGTTCCGCTACCCAAAGGGTACGATGTCAGCACACAGCTTCATCCATTGCAGGAAGCCTTTGTAGAGCACGGCGCCGTGCAGTGCGGATTTTGCATCCCCGGGCAGATCATGACAGCCTATGCGTTACTCGAGCGCAATCCCAATCCAGATAGCGCTGAGATCCGCTTTTCACTCAAAGATACGCTTTGCCGCTGCGCTGGATATCCCTCCATTGAAAATGCTGTTCTTGCCGCGGCACAGGCCTTGCGCACAGGCGAACCCGTCCAGAAGCCGACCCATATCCCTGACTCGATCCACAATCACAAGACAGTGGGTCATAGTCATCTGCGCCCCGAAGCAGTGGAAAAGGTGACAGGTGAGGCCATGTATACCGATGACCTGGTCTTCGATGGAATGTTGTATGCCAAAGTCCGCCGAGCGATGATTCCGCATGGCTTCCTGACCCGGCTGGATATCTCGAAAGCCAGAGATCTGCCCGGGGTCGCTGCTGTATTGACCTCGGAGGATATCCCTGCCGAACGCAACCATGGCCTGGTGATCTTCGACTGGCCTGTGCTGGTCGGAATCGGGGAACGCGTCCGTTACGTGGGGGATGCGCTTGCGATCGTTGCCGCGGAAACGCAGGAGATCGCCGAGCAGGCTTCGGCTCTGATCGAAGCGGAGTTCGACCTCCAGCCGGTTATCACAAATCCTGTACAGGCACGTCAGGAGGGCGTTCCCCAAATCCATGAAAATGGAAACCTGCTCAAACATATCAAGGTCCGCAAGGGCGATATAGAACAGGGCTTTGCCGAGTCGGATGTCATCCTTGAGCATACCTTCCATACGGCGATTACCGATCACGCCTTCCTGGAGCCGGAATGCAGCATCGGGGTCCCGCTGCCGAATGGCCGCATAGAGGTCTATGTCGGCTCGCAAATCCCATACCAGGATCGGGCGCAGATAGCGCGCGTGATGGGCTGGCCCGAAGAGCGTGTGCGCGTCGTTGGACAGCTGATGGGCGGTGGATTTGGAGGCAAGGAGGATGTGATGGGACAGATCCACGTGGCTATGCTGGCGAACGTCACGCAGCGGCCAGTGAAGCTGCTTTTCGATCGTCACGAAAGCTTGCTTGTCCATCCCAAGCGACATGCAACTCAGATCCATATCAAGGTCGGCGCGAAAAAGAATGGCTGTCTCGTTGCGATGGAAACGGAACTGTATGGCGACACGGGCGCCTATGCGTCGCTCGGTGAAAAGGTGATGACCCGCGCCACCACGCACTCGGCGGGTCCATACGACATCCCCAATGTGCGCGCTGATTGTTATGCCATGTATACCAATAATCCGCCTGCGGGCGCGTTCCGCGGCTTCGGCGTGACGCAGTCGGCGTTCGCAGTCGAGTCGATGATCGATAAGCTGGCCGAAACGTTGAGCATCGATCCCGTGGAATTGCGTCGCATGAACGCGCTTCACGTGGGGAGCATTACGAATACGGGACAGGTCATGCGCGAGTCGGTCGGATTGATGGAGTGTATCGATAAGGTGGATGCAGAAATGCGGAAACACAACCCGCATCCTTTCAAGCCGACATCTGATTCCGTTTCATCTATCACCCCTTACCCCGCGCCAAACGGGATCGGACAGGGCGCTGAAGGACAGTGGATTCGAGCCTGGGGATTTGGCGCGGCATACAAGAACACGGGACTCGGCGGCGGCGCGCCCGATATCTCCGGTGCAGATGTGGAGCTATATGCCGATGGCACCTTCCAGGTTCGCAGCTCCGCGGCTGAGCTTGGCCAGGGACTCGTCACTGTTATGCGTCTGGTGGTTGCCGAGGAAATGTCGGTCCCGCCGGAGCAGGTGCGCGTGCTGGTCATGGATACGGACCTGTCTCCCAACGGGGGTCCCACCACGGCCTCACGCCAGACATTTGTCACAGGCAATGCCTCCCGCTATGCCGCCAGGACATTGCGCGATGAAATTACTGCCGTGCTGGCTGAGAAATTCGATGTACGACCCGAGCAGATCCGCTTTGAGAACGGCATTGTCCATGTCAACGGACATTCATTGAACTATGCAGAAATTTATCAGGAAATGACCGAGGCTGGACGGCAGCCGCGCGTCCGCTATATGTACGAAGCGCCGAAGACCCAGCCTCTCGGCACAGGCGGCGACATGCATTTTGCCTTTTCCTTTGGCGTGCAGGCCGCGGAAGTGGAAGTCAACAAGCTGACGGGTGAAGTTCACGTGCTGAAGATCATCTCTGCCAACGACGTGGGCATGGCGGTCAACCCGCTCGGTCTGCAGGGACAGGTGGAAGGCGGTGTGATGATGGGACTGGGGAACGCCCTCACTGAGGAGTTCATCGTTGAGAATGGCTATGTGGTGACGGATCACCTGGCGCGTTACCGCATCCCCGGCATTATGCTCACGCCTGAGATCATATCCATTATTGTGGAGCATCCCGCCGAAGCCGGTCCTTACGGAGCGAAGGGAGTTGGCGAGATCAGCAGCATCCCCACCACACCTGCCATTACAAACGCCATCTACAACGCGGTGGGTGTGCGGGTGGATAAATTGCCCGTGGATCAGGAGTTGATTGCCCACGAGATCTGGGAGAGGGAAGAGATGTAGCCAGTCTGCACTGAGCGAAGCCGAAGTGTGAAAAGCAAAAGGACTCTCAAGGTTTTAAGCCTGAGAGTCCTTTTCTTTCAGCTTTTTGCTAGCAGGGTACAATCCCGCACGTTTCTTCTTTCCCTTTCTTGAGATGTGCGGGGTACAATTAGGGTGAGAAGAGGAAATCACACATGCAAAAATTCGTGGGTTATCGCTGTTCGCTGTGCGGAGAGCAGTATTCTCATTCTGATGTTACCTATATCTGTCCAAAAGACGGCGGGAACCTGGATGTAGTTTTGGACTACGAGGCGATCAAGAGTAAATACAAACCTGAAGATATCCTCTCGCGGCATGATCCGTCGCTCTGGCGTTATCTGCCGCTGCTGCCGGTCCAGGAACCTGGCGGAGAGGCGACCCCGCTCCATGCTGCGGGTGGAACGCCTGTTTTCAAGCTGACTTCTCCTGCCCAAAAGCTGGGTTTGCAAAACCTATGGCTCAAGGATGAATCACGCAACCCGACCGCCTCTTTCAAGGACCGCGCCTCTGCTATCGTTGTGGCGCGGGCGCAGGAGATCGGCGCCGAGGTGGTCGTAACCGCGTCCACAGGCAATGCCGGCGCGGCGCTGGCGGGGATGTCGGCTGCGGTGGGACAGAAAGCCATCATTTTCGCGCCGAAATCGGCTCCACAGGCGAAGGTGGCGCAATTGCTGGTCTTCGGGGCCAGGGTCATTCTGGTGGATGGAACATATGACGACGCTTTCGACCTGACGATCAAGGCCTCGGCTGAGTTTGGATGGTACTGTCGTAACACCGGCTACAATCCATTTACCGCGGAGGGCAAGAAGACTGCCGCGCTTGAGATCTGGGAATGGTGGCAAACGGCGCATAAGAAGTGGCACGATGAATTCGGTGAAACCCTGGATCATCCACCGCTGACCGTCTTTGTTTCTGTAGGGGATGGAAATATCATTTCCGGCATACACAAGGGGTTCAAGGATGTCTACCAGCTGGGCTGGATGCCGCGTATCCCGCGCATGATTGGAGTGCAGGCAGAAGGCTCGGCAGCGATCTCGAACGCGTTCCACGGGAACACGGAGACGATCATGCCCGTCTCAGCTAAGACGATCGCCGACTCGATCTCTGTGGACCTGCCTCGTGATGGCGTCCGGGCTGTCCGCGCCGCGAAGGAAACAGACGGGACGTACGTTAATGTATCAGACGAGGAGATTCTGCAGGCAATAGTAGAGCTCGGCAAGGTCGGTATTTTTGCAGAGCCGGCCGGGGCGACCGCGTATGCCGGTCTCGTCAAGGCGATCAGCTCAGGCGTCGTCAGAAGCGAGGACCCGATCCTGGTGTTAAATACGGGCAGCGGACTCAAGGATATCCGCGCTGCGATGCAGGCTGTCCAATCCGCTCCGATCATTGAACCTACTTTGGAGGCAGTCAAGCGCTTGTTATGAACGGTGATGTAAAGTGGAGTTTGACATTCCGTTATATTGCAGGGGTTTTATTATTTGCCGCGGTCATCGCCTTCCTGGTGTACGCACGTGATGTCGTGCGGACCCTTGCGATCGCCGCCTTTGCAGCGTACCTGATCAACCCTGCAGTCGATTATCTTTCGGCGCGCACACGCGTAACGCGTACCGCCGCGGTCAACTACGTCTATTTCTCCGCCCTGATCCTGTTGATCGCCATTCCTGCCATCCTGGCGCCAATCTTTTATGATGACGTGCAGCTTATCCTGCGAGACCTGCTTGATATTTCCAATCAAATGCGGCAACTGCTCGCGAGCCCGATACGGTTCGCAGGTTTTGTCTTTCATTTGGAGGAGTGGGGTGCGAATCTTTTCCAGCTTCAAAATGAGTTCCTGGCGCCCCTGCCTGAAGAAGCCCTGCAAATCCTCGAAACGACTTCGGTGGGTTTCCTGTGGTTTCTGGTCGTCCTGGTGAGTATCCACTTCTTTTTGGCGCATTGGCCGAAGATGCGAGAGAACTTGATCGCTTTTGCGCCGCAGCCCTACCGGCCGGAACTGCATGAGCTATACAACCGCATCCGCCGGGTGTGGATGGCATACCTGCGCGGTCAGATTGTTTTGATGATCATTGTCGGCGTGGTGTTCACAGTTGCCTGGGTGGTTATGGGGATTCCCGGGGCGCTCGTGCTGGGGGTTATCGCAGGATTGTTCACTCTCGTGCCGGATGTGGGTCCTTTCCTTGCAGCGGTGCTTGCGGCAGGTGTTGCATTGCTGGAGGGTTCCACCTGGATTCCGCTTCCTAATTTCATGGTGGCCGGGATTGTTGTCGTTGTCTATCTGATCCTGATCGGTCTGAAGAATTTCTTCCTGCGTCCCTACATCATGGGACGCAGTGTGCACATGAATGAGGCGCTGGTCTTTATCATCATCGTGGTCGCCACGGTCCTGGAGGGGATCCTGGGCGCGCTGCTGGTCGTGCCGCTCTACGCGACGACAGTCGTGATCTTAGGGTATCTCCAAAGAAAGATACAGGGATTGCCGCCCTTCGAGGATGACGGGAGCAGGCAGTTTGTCATGCCGCAGGAGCAGATCAATCCCCCCGGGCGGAAATGGAGCCGCAGAGCAACCGATCGTCTGGAGGGCGCGTCCGTGCCGAGCACAGATCCGTCACCCACGGCTGGAGAATCTGCTGCCGGTTTGGAAAATGCATCTCCCCCCAACTGGGGACGCCGGGCAACCGATCACATTCAGGATACACCTGTCGCCGATCCACCTGTTTCATCCTCGCCCGCACCTGCCCTTGAAGATGACTCTCTTCCTCGAGAGACCTAGCCGAAAGAAACCACTGAAATGAAAGTCACTTACTCAATTGTTGCGCCGATTTATAACGAAAAGGAAAACCTGCCTGAGCTCTATCGCCGCATCTGCGAAGTCATGGACTCCACAGGGGAGCCCTGGGAGTTGCTGCTCGTGGACGATGGCTCCTCGGATGGTTCCACCGATGGTATTCGTGCCCTGGCAAAAGAGGATAAACGCGTCCGCCCGGTGATCTTTGCGCGCAATTTTGGCCATCAGGTGGCGGTGACAGCGGGACTCGATTACTCGCGCGGCGACGCGGTAGTCATCATCGACTCGGACCTGCAGGACCCGCCGGAGCTCATCCTCGAAATGGCAAAGAAATGGAGGGAAGGCTACGAGGTCGTCTATGCTGTGCGCGCCGAGCGGGAGGGTGAATCCTGGTTCAAGCTGTGGACCGCCTCGTTGTTCTACCGCATCATCTACCGCATTACGGATGTGAAGATTCCCCTGGATACGGGCGATTTCCGTCTCATGGACCGTCGCGTTGTCAATGTCATGAACAAAATGCGGGAGCGGCACCGCTTTCTGCGTGGCATGTCTGCTTGGGTGGGATTCAGACAGATCGGTGTGGAATACAAGCGCGCCGCCCGCACCGCTGGTGAGACGAAATATCCCTTCCGCAGGATGTTCCGCCTGGCCATCAATGCCATTACGGGATTCTCTTACTTTCCACTTCAGGTTGCCACCTATTTTGGTTTTATCTGTGCTGCAATTGCTGCGATCGCCATCCCTATTGTTATCTATATGCGTGTGACTGGATCACAGGCTTTTTTTGGTCAGGCCACCACGCTCATCGCTGTGCTTTTTCTGGGCGGCGTGCAATTGATCTGTGTGGGCATTCTCGGAGAATATATCGGCCGTCTATATGATGAAGCCAAGGGCAGGCCGCTGTATATCGTGCGGGAGGCGCCGGAAGACCTCCTCAATGCACCTGAGGATTGACATTCTGCTTCTCTCTTCCTTAAACCATGCGGTTATTTCAATTCCTTGGTCAGATACAGAGCCAGGCTGTCATCGGTTGTGACCGTTTCGCCATGTTGAACGTGATGACCGCGGTAATACAATCCCATCCCATCTGGAACGTAGCCCCTCAGCATATACAGTCTTTGTGCTGCGCCGTAATCGGGAGTCATGCCTACGCCAATCCCGGCCACAAGGCTCACTTTCGCGATTTCGAGCTCAGCCTTGTCCATCAGCTGCGTGCCAATGCCCATACGGCGGTATTTGGGCAGGACGTTGAAATCCATGATCTCGGGTATGTTCTTTCCGTGAAATGGTGCATAACTCGATTGCCAGCAGATCGTGAGATAACCCGAAAACATACCATTCAAGAAGGCAACATACATCTCTCGAGTTTTTAATGCCTGTTCCATCAAATATCGTTCATACTGCGATGCAGGTTTCTTCCAACCCAATTCTTCAAAAGCAGCTGCGATCTCGGGAATATCCTTACGGTCAAGTATGCGAATGTGCGCGTCGACTTTGTTCACATTTGCTCCAATCTTTGCCTGGACTGCCGGTATGCCATCAGGGTCATTTCCTGGTTGCGTTCGACGATGGGACGTTCGGGATACCCGTTGACTCTGATCCCATGGCGCGTGAATCATTTTTGAAACGATTGAACGCAGTTTCGCTACCCATTTGCGGATGTACTCCCCGTTGGGGTCGAATTTCATGCTTTGCACGACAGGGTTGAAGATACGGAAATAGGCCGCGGCATCCGTGCCGGTGCCGGCTGTCCACTGCCCGCCGCCATTGTTCGCAACCAGGTCGCCGTCCAGCAGGTTCTCCATGAACCAGGCTTCACCCCAGCGCCAGTCGATCAACAGGTCCTTTACAAGGTAGGACGCGGCGATCATGCGCGCCCGGTTGTGCATCCAGCCGGTTTCTGTCAATTGCCGCATCGCCGCGTCAACAATGGGACGCCAGTCCGGCCTGCCTTCCATGCCTCGAAATCGGCTTCGTCATTCTGCCAGTGGTTATAAGCAGGTGTTGTGCTGATCATGTGGTTCCTCGTAGCGGCTTTTCAAACTTGGCTTACTGCATAGTTCGGATTTTGTACAGATATTGTACCTGCCTCCTTCAATATCCATTCGATTGTCAAACGAGCGGACAGTTCGACGATCGGCGGTCCGGTGCCTGGATGTGTGGAAGGCCGCGTTCCCAATAATAATATCTGCGACGAACTCGCGGTCATCTTGCAACTTCACATTTTTTATCCTTCGACCACGCTCAGGACGAGCTTTCGATCCTTCAACGTTCAACTTCTTCAGCGGCGTATTGTAGATGAACTTGATGCCAAGTTTTTCTGCGATCCTTATTACGTTTAGTTCTCGATCGGGACGAGCGGTAAAACTTCCAATTTCATGGCTATAATCGGACATGCGAACGATTTCCCTCTTATGGATCGTTTTTCTGGTCGCCGGCTGTGCACCAGATTATGATATACCTGAATCAGGAGTAGATGACATGTCCACGGTCCGTTATCTGGCGCTGGGTGATTCCTATACGATCGGTGAGCGCGTCGCCGAAGAGGAGCGCTGGCCCAACCAGCTGGCGAAACTGCTGGCAGAACAAGGTATCGATAGTGACGTCACGATCATCGCCCGGACGGGCTGGACAACGGATGAGCTCCGGCAGGGCATCCGGGCGCAGGAGGTCGAACCGCCCTATGACCTGGTTTCGTTATTGATCGGGGTCAATAATCAATATCGCGGATATGATATTCGGGAATACCGTGAGCAATTCGTCTTTCTGTTGAGCAAGTCAATCGAATATGCAGGCGGCGATCCGAACCGTGTAATCGTCCTATCCATTCCAGATTGGGGCGTGACTCCCTTTGCTGCGGGCCGCGATCCGGAACAGATCGCCAGAGAGGTCGATCAGTTCAATCGGGTCAATCGTGAAGAATCCGAGAAAGCAGGAGTCCATTATGTGGATGTCACTCCTTTCTCACGCGAAGTAGTCAGGGATGCAGCTTTGACCGCATCCGACGGACTGCACCCTTCAGGGAAAATGTATGCCCACTGGGCAGAGATGGTTCTTCCCACAGCACTGGACATTTTGAAATAACCCTTTTTATTGATCTGTATACCTACTGAGTTTTAAAGAATTAATTTCCGCAGATGTGTCATAATCAGGAGCATGAGACCCTACGGAAAAAGTGAACAATTGGCAAAGCGTCGAACAAGGGCATGGGAGCTACTTGAAAGCGGAAAGCGAGTAAAGGAAG
>DATFET010000262.1:0-4322 GCA_035250835.1 Anaerolineales bacterium | reverse complement strand
TCGGGGCGACACCTGCCCCGCACTACAGGTGCGGGGCAGGTGTCGCTCCCGTTGGTCGCTCACACCGTCCCAAAGCGGTGTCCTTCGGTAGAATGACATAAATCTAATGCGTTTAAGGAAAGTGAGGCTGCAGATAATGCCAAATCCTTTTGGTCCTGATAAAGAACCCGGCCTGTATTCTCATGTCAATTTTCAAAAGAGAGTTTTACAGAACGTTCAGTCATCCGGGATCGATGACCAGATTTTTATTGCTGTGCAGAAGGCATTCGAAGAGGCCTTGCACAAGGAAAATATCCCTTTGATTCGTCTGGAGAGAAAACGCCTGTTCGTTCAGGTCATGCGACAGGTGTTAAACGACATGGTTACTAAACTGGACAACAACTCCAGGTCGTGAATCAACAGTCGCTGTATCCACGGTCTCTTCATCAGGCACTTATTTCACCTCTGCTATAATCTTAAACATGATTCTAGTTACCGGCGCAACCGGATTTGTCGGGCGCGCCCTGGTTCGCCATCTTTCCGAAGCTGGGCATCAGGTCCGCGTGCTCCTGCGCCCGTCGCCGCAGTCCCCGCGCATTCCGAAGGGCGTCCCGGTCGAGGTGGCGGTCGTCAGCTTGAGCGATGAGCGCGGCGTCCGCGCTGCGCTGCGCGGCGTGGATCACGTCTATCACCTCGCCAGCGCTGGCTCGCTGGGGCGCAGGGGCAACCTGTTGACGACCGATATCGAAGGCACGCGGACACTTGCTCAGGCCTCCAGGGATGCGGGTGTCCAGAGGTTTATCTTTCCCAGTCACATCGGCGCAGACCGCGCTTCGGCATTCCCGATCCAGAAATCGAAAGGCATTGCAGAGGAACACATCCGCCGCAGCGGCGTTCCTTATACGATCATTCGCTCCTCGCTCCTCTTTGGACCGGAAGACCGCTTCACGAACAACCTGGCAGGTCTCCTGCGAGCTGTGCCTTTCATCTTCCCCATCCCCAGTGACGGGCGCTCCCTGCTCCAGCCATTGTGGGTGGAAGATTTGGTCACCTGCCTGGTCTGGACACTGGAGAATCCCGAAACGATCAATCAAACGTACGAAGTCGGCGGTGGGGAGTATTTCACACTGCGCCAGGTGCTCGATACACTCATGAACGTAACACACAGACGACGCCTGCTCGTGCCTCTTCCGGTTCCCTACATGCGGGCACTGCTGGTGATGCTCGATACTTTCATCCCAAGCTTCAATATCTCCACCTATTGGCTGGATTATGTTGCCGTCAACCGCACCTGTCCGGCGGAGAACCTGCCGCGCACCTTCGGCCTGATGCCCGCCCGTTTTGCCTATCGACTGGATTATCTTGCCCGTAAACCCTGGTATTCCAACGTGGTCGAAAGATTTCAAAAGGCTCTCCGAATCACACGCTAACTATGCCTGCTCCAATCATTAAAATTCTTGAATCTCCCGAGGAGATGAACGCTGTAGAGGAACTGCAGCGCGTAGTCTGGCCTAGCAGCGAAACGGACGTTGTCCCAGCGCATATGCTGATCACTGCCATCCATAACGGCGGCCTGGTGGCGGGCGCGTTTGTGGACGAGCGGCTGATCGGTTTTGTCTTCGGTTTTCCTGGCATCGAGTTCACCCCCGATGGCCCTCGTCCCAAGCACTGTTCGCACATGATGGGCATCCACCCAGATCATCGCGATTCAGGCATCGGCTTCGCGTTGAAGCGGGCGCAGTGGCAAATGGTCCGTCACCAGGGACTCGATCACATTACGTGGACGTACGATCCACTGTTGAGCCGCAATGCCTATCTCAATATCACCAAGCTGGGAGCGGTCTGCAACACCTATCGCCGCTCGGAATACGGAGACATGCGGGATGGTCTCAATGCCGGTCTGCCCTCCGACCGCTTTTTTGTAGACTGGTGGATCAATACCCGCCGCGTCGACCGTCGGCTGGGCAAGCGCCCCCGCCGACCCTTGAAACTGGAAAACTTTGCCAAAGCAGAACTCCAGCCTCTGTATGCGGTTCAGCCTCAGGCGAAAGGCTGGCCGCGGCCCCCTGAGCATTTCTCCTCACTGGATGGGAAACTGGCGCTGGCTGAGATCCCCTCGGATTTCTCCGCGCTCAAGGATGCAGACTTTTCCCTGGCGCGTGACTGGCGCTTCTTCTCGCGCGAGGTGTTCGAAACCGCCTTTGGGGCAGGCTATATCGTGACTGACTTTGTCTATGATAATCATCGCAGTTTCTATGTGCTTTCGCATGGGGAGAGCACGCTGGAGCAGTAGGCAAGCTGTAGAAAATTTTCCGATAATAAGAGGTGACAGTCACTTCAGATGACTCATAAAAGTGACTGTCACCTTATTTCCGATAGGGGCTATTAAACAAATACGCCGCAATTGCGGCGTATTTGCTTGTTGGATGTATTGATTGAGATTGAGGAGGAAGAAAATATGGGGTCAGTTTACGTGTTCTGGGTCACCTCCGCACTGATTGATTTTCCACTCGCTCCTGCGCGTTCATGCCAACGGGGTGATAGGTCGGCTCATTATAGAGCGGCCGCGAACTCGCGGTCGGAGCAGGCTTGGGCGCAGGCCGCGGAAGGGACGCATTAGGCGTGCGGTAGGATTCACTGTAAGAAGGCCGGTGCTGAGACTGGGAGGACCGATCTTCCGACATGGTGAAGATGCGATCTCCAGAAATGGATAAGGTATTGATCAGCAGGACACGGATCAGGAGAACCATGGCAGCCACAAAGATGGGAACGAGACGCATCATGGTTTCCTGCCCGAGAAGGGCGGTGCCCTGAGCAGTGTGATTGAGCATGGCCACAGAGACGCCCCACCAGGTGAGGGTGGCATTGAAAGCTGCGGCGAGGAACCAGGCACCAAACAGATACCAGACTTCAGCAGGTTCGTTACGTCCCTGTTCAGGGGTGAAGATGCGGGCAATACCGGCAAAGTCGATGCTGCAGAAAGCCAGGGCAAGGATGGTGGCCCATTCAAAGGGTCCAAAAGCCAGATCGCCCAGAATATCTTTGAGTGCAAAGGACGTGCTGGAAAAATTGAAGATCTCGAATGCCAGCAGGGCAAAGACAATAATCACACCAAAGTACAGACCACGTTTGCGGGCTGTTCCTTTGAGCATGGGAGACAGATTGAAAGGCAGCGAACGGTTCATGGGAGCCTCCTGTGACATCACGTCACTGAACACCGGACTGGTCGATTAGGATGAACATACTATAGAACATTTGTTCTAAAATGTCAAGAGGCAATTTCGATAATCACTAAATAACTCGGAGAAGCCCTATTGATTTGTGTGATCTACTAAGTTTATGAAGTTTGGCTATAAAAAGGAAATTCCCCACTGATAAGTTCTATTCTCCCCTATTCAGACAATCCATTCCGCACTGTATCCAGAGTCTGCAGGGCGGTGAGATTGCGCCAGGGCCAGGCACTCTCCATGCGCAAGCGGTCATCGAAGAAATTGCGGGCGAACGTCAGATGGAAACCGTCGCCTGTGAGGCCGCGGCTGGGCAGCGGCTGGACGGCAGCCCAGAAGTTCCAGAGCGGGATTTCGTATTCATAGGCGATCTGGGCGATGGTCGCGTTGATGGAATGGTCACCTTCCAGGTTATCTGCCTTGGTGGCGATGATGGGCAGAGCTCCGGCCTCGATAATGCGATCGAGCACGCGGCGCATGTATTTGTCGTATTCCTCGGCGGGTTTCTCGGACCACCAGGTCTCCATGCTGACGATCACCACGGAGGGTCTCCAGACTCGCAGCTCACAATCCAGCGGGGATTCGTTCGGGTTGCAGGATTTTGGGTCGGCGCGCAGGGGTGAGATCACGGCTGCGGCGTTGAACCCGCCCTTGACCGCCAGGGATGTGCGTGAGAAGGAACCCTCGTAGTAATCGATGGTCGGCTGCAAGTAGGCATATTCCTCGCCCAGTCTGTATTCATCGGGCTCGTCGAACGCTGACAGGAAATAGGAGGAGACATTCTGGCAGTCACCGATGATGGAAAAATGGGTCGGGTCGTTGCCCAGGGACAATCCGTACTCGTGAATGGCGCGGGCGCGGTCACTGATCTCGGAAGGCACTACAGGCAATTCCTTCCAGGCATCTTCAGGGAGAGGGTCCTTCCGTTTGGGTGGCGCGATCGACACGGTGGCGGCTGTGGCGGCAATTGTTGGGGGGGAATCGATCGGCTGGGTTGCTGGAATCGCTGTCGGCTTACCGCGCAGCGGAGTCGGGACATCCAACACAACAGAAGTTTCCTGCGCGGGGACCTGTCCCGAGGAACAGGCGGCGAGCAGGATGGCAATCAAAAGGAAT
>DATFET010000233.1:0-20778 GCA_035250835.1 Anaerolineales bacterium | reverse complement strand
CTCAACGAAGTAGTCGTGGGACGCGGGCATGCCCTCCGCCCGGTTCGTCTGTCTGCTTCGGTGGATGGGCGTCATCTCACGAGCTACGTGGCCGACGGGTTGATCGCCGCCACAGCCACCGGGTCAACAGCGTACGCGCTTGCCGCGGGAGGCCCCATCCTTCCGCCTGAGCTGCGGAATATTCTGCTGGTGCCTATTGCCCCACATCTTTCTGTGGATCGGGCGGTCGTTTTGGCCGAAGGATCCATGGTCACTCTTCAGGTAAATGGTGAAAATGCGGTCCTCAGCGTCGACGGGCAGCCATCCATTACTCTGCTGGAGGAGGATCGCATCAACGTCTATGCTGCCGACGTGACCACCAAATTTGTCCGCTTCGGAGACCCGGGATATTTCTATCGGAACCTCACAGCTCATATGAATGAAAACTCATTAGGATTGCCAAGATGACACAAACAACAATCGAAACACTCTACTGCTATGTACATCCCACACGCGAGACATCTCTGCGCTGCAATAACTGCAACCGCCCGATTTGTGCTGAGTGCGCGGTCCATACACCGACGGGCTATCGCTGCCGCGAATGCGTCAAGACGCAGCAAAAGGTCTTCGACACCGCACTTGGGCGGGACTATGTGTTTGGCTTTCTCACCGCCGCGGTCCTTTCCCTGGGAATGGCATTTCTCGTTACAGTGATCCTCTCAATTGGTTTCGGGATCCTTGGCTGGTTTCTGCTCCTGGCGGGCACACCTACGGCGGGCGTCATCATTGCCGAAGCAGTCCGTACTGTCACGCGTAAACGTCGTTCGCGTCCACTATTCCTGACGGTAGCTGCAGGTGTGATTGCTGGCGCGCTTCCCATCATGCTTGGCGCGCTGGCTAATGGAAGCCTTTACCCTATTTTGTTCCAGGGGATTTATCTTGTGATCGTTGTCCCAACTGTTTATTATCGACTTTCTGGAATCAGACTGTCCAGATGACCCATACCCTTTCTCAGAATGCTTACAGAACTCCGTATCCATAATTTTGCCATCATCGACAAATTAGATCTTCGTTTCGGCCCCGGCCTGATCATCCTCACAGGCGAGACCGGCGCGGGCAAATCCATTATTCTGGATGCCGTGGTCATGCTCATCGGCGGGAGGGCAGACGCGACGCACATACGCGCCGAATCGGATGCTGCGTTTGTCGAGGGCGTGTTCCACCTTAAGGGTCCCGAGAAGGAAGCGGTTCTTACTATCCTCCAGCGTGAAGAATTGATGGATGAGCCCGATTATGTTGTGTTGACGCGTGAAGTCCGCCGGGAGGGACGCAGCGTGGCGCGCGTCAACGGCAGGACGGTCAATGTTTCCCTCCTGAAAGAATTGGGAGCCCTGCTTGTGGATATCCACGGACAGGCGGAGCACCTGTCGCTGCTCGATCCGCGCGCCCACCTGGGCCTGCTGGACCGCTATGCAGAAGTTGCGCGGCCCCTCAGTGACTACCGCCAGACCTATCACGCACTGTTGAATCTGCGTCATGAGCTGAATGACCTACGCAAAGCCCAGGCAGATGCCGAGCGCCGCGTAGACATGCTCACCTATCAGGCGGAGGAGATCGAATCCGCTCGTTTAAAACCGGGCGAAGATGAAGAGCTGCGCAAGGAACGCGACCGGCTGGCGAACGCCGAATCGCTTTCTCGTAACGCCCAGGAAGCGCTGGCTGTCCTGGAGGAAGGCTCACCTGAAACACCTGCCGCGACCGACCTGGTGGGACAGGTGGTGCAGGCTTTGACCGCGCTTGCCAAAATCGACTCAGCCCAAAATGAAATGGCGAATCAGGCAGAGGTCGTGCTCGACAGCATATCTGACCTGATCCATAACCTGCGTGATTATTTGGAAGAGATCGAGTTCAACCCTAAGCGGCTCGATGAAGTGGAGGAGCGGCTCGACCTGATGCATTCGCTCACGCGAAAATACGGCGGCAGAATCGCGGCGGTCATCGCCTATGGTGAGGAGGCGCGCAAACAACTGGAAACGATCACAACGGCAGGTGAGCGCATCCAGGAACTGGAGATGCAGGAAGCAAAGCTTCTGGAAAAAATTGCCTCGCAGGGTAGTCTGTTAAGCGGGAAGCGTAAATCCGCGGCTGTTCAGATGGGGAATGGCATCGAGGCAGAGCTCGATGACCTGAGAATGGAAGCCGCAAAATTCGGCGTGGACTTCCAGACCCAACCCGACCCGAACGGCGCGCCGGTCGAGAACGGGACGCGTATCGCCTTCGATCCGAACGGCTTCGACCGCATCGAGTTCCTGATCGCGCCCAACCCGGGTGAGGGACTCAAGCCGCTGGCAAAGATCGCCTCCGGCGGTGAGACCTCCCGCCTGATGCTGGGCTTGAAAAATGTGCTCGCCCGTGCTGACGAAGTTCCGTCCCTGATCTTCGATGAAATCGACCAGGGCATCGGCGGGCGCGTCGGCTTGACCGTGGGACAAAAATTATGGAAACTCTCACGTATGCACCAGGTCTTTTGCGTGACGCACCTGCCTCAACTGGCGGCATTTGGCGATGAGCATTACCAGGTGCAAAAGCTGGTACAGGGCAACCGCACGCTGACACGCGTCGAACGGCTCGATGGCGAGACCCGCCTTCTCGAGCTCTCACAGATGCTGGGAGCAGTGGGCGAAGGGACTATTCGCTCAGCGCACGATCTGATGCAAGCAGCAAGGCAGATGACCAAGTCTTCCAAGTGAATGAAAACTGCCCAGCGCATTCGACTGGGCAGTTTCGTTTTCAGAACATGTATCCTTAATCAGTTTCAGGGGTGACAGTCCTGCTTCCTTCCATGGACTGCAGCGCCAGAAATTGTTCGCCAAACTTTTTGATCTTTTCCATCTCAAGGTCATACTCGCTGAAATGACGTTCCTCATCGTCCACCAGGGCTTCGAATACCTTCTTGGAGCCAGAATCGGCATTGACCGAACATTCATTCGCCCACTTGTTGTAATCGTTAACGCTTCCCTCTTCCATTGCCCGCGCCCGTTCCAGCATGCCCTTCACATCATGGATCTTCTGTACGCTTTCTGAAGCCATCATTTCGACTTCGCCGCCCAGGAACAGGATGCGCTCGGCACAGCGCTCGACGTGTCCCATTTCCTCGATGGCGGTCCTGAAGAAAAGTTTGGAAAGGGGTGCATATCCCTGATTTTCGCAATGAAAGTGGAAGTACATATACTGGCGTACAGCAGACATTTCATCTGCGACAGCCTTGTTCAATAGCTCAATGCTTTTTTCATTCATTTTAGTTTTAGTGGCGGGAGCTTGTTCCCCTCCCCCAGTTTTGTGATCTCCACCCAGAGTGACTCTGCAAGTTCATAGCCAATAATATGATCCTGTGGCTTCATTTGCAAACGTAAAGGACCTTTGAACGGTGCACAGCTCAACAGGTGGAAAGGCGTACCAGGAACGAGCCCGAGTTCGCCGATGTAATGGAGCTTATCCATGTTGTGAGTCCGCACGCGGCTGACGATGCAGTCAGAGCCGGAGGGAACTTCCAGAAGCGGTACATCCCGGACATCGGGCATGACTCCCCCTTTGGATGGAATCGGCTCCCCGTGCGGACAGCGTGTGGGACGCCCGGCCAGCTCATCCATGCGGTCTTCCAGTTCGTCGTTGACACCGCGCTCGAAAACGTCGGATAACTCATGCGCCGCCGCCCAGTCATACCTCATGACTTTTACAAGAAAAACTTCGGTGAGTCGGTGCCGCCGCAGGGCAGGCATAGCGATCTTTTCGCCTTCAGAAGTCAACCGCACGCCGCGATAGGGTTCGTGTTTGAGGTATCCATTCTTGTTCAAACGTTTGACCATGGTGGAGATCGCCTGAGCTGAGGCTTCGACATGTGAACTTAATAGCGAAAGCGATACCTGCTCATTGTCCTGCTGCAGGCGGTAAATCTCGGCGGCATAGCGTCGCATGGCGGGGCTGACGGTCATGTTGCGAAATCAAACTCCAAAAAGTATCAACCAGGTTGAAAACCGGTTGCAATGGGATATAGCGGAAATTTAATACAAATATCTAGATTATTCCGATTGTGAAAATTATACTACGGGGCGCAAGTACCAGATAAATACTGTCCATTTTCTCAGATTGAGGAATACAGACGGAAATTCAATATCCAAGGAGAAACCTGATTTTGAGCAAGAGAAAAACATCTTTCATTATTCTGGTCGCCATGGTACTGATGAGCGCCTGTGCCGGCGCGGCACCATCTGCCACAGAAGCACCTGTTTCCACCGAAGAGCCGGCTGTTCAATCCGGTGAGCTGGTCATCTATTCCGGCCGCGCGGAGCCGCTGCTCCAGCCGGTCATCGACGCGTTCAAGGCGAAATATCCGGACGTGGAGGTCTTACTCAAAGCAGGCAGCAACAGCGAACTTGCGAACGCGCTGATCGAAGAGCAGGGCAACCCGCAAGCGGATGTGTTTGTCACGACCGAGCTGTTTACCGTTCAGTCTCTGGCACAGGAAGGAATTTTCCAATCCTACATGCCGGTAGGCGCGAATCAGCTGCCAGCCGTATTTTTAGGAGAGAACAACCTGTGGACCGGACTCACCCGCCGCGCCCGTGTCATCATGTACAATACCGACCTCGTCCCGCAGGAGGAGCTTCCCACCTCTATCTTTGACCTGACCGACCCCAAGTGGAAGGGACAGATCGCCGCTGCAGGCTCGACGAACGGCTCCATGCAGGCCCAGATCGCTGCCATGCGCCAGCTGGTCGGCGAGGAGGAGACGGAAGCCTGGCTGAATGGTCTGATCGACAACGAAGTCACCTTCTTTGGCGGTCACACCGATGTACGCAAGGCGGTCGGCGCGGGTGAGTTCAAGCTGGGATTGGTCAATCATTATTACTATCACCTGCAGAATGCAGAAGGGAGCAATGTCGGAGTCATTTACCCTGACCAGGCGGATGGAGAGATCGGGTTGATCACTAATGCGACCGCCGCTGCAGTTGTCAACGGCGCGCAGAATGTCCCCGCAGCACAAGCCTTTATAGATTTTCTTGTCTCGCCGGACGGACAAAAGCTGTTTGCGGAATTAAATTATGAGTACCCGCTTTTACCAGGTGTGGAGCTGCAGGCAGAGGTCCAACCGCTGGATGGCTTTCGTCTCGCTGATGTGAATATCGCTGAAGCCGCGCAGGATTTCGATGCAACCTTTGATTTGATGGAAAAGGTTGGCCTGCCATAATCTACAAACAGTATGCCTGAGCGAGACCGATGACCTAAAGTGCAAACAACACACGCACATCGCCTCAATCTTCCTCGGTTGAGAACCAATTCCATCAGCCCGCGGCTTGCCATTGCTGCGGGGCTGGTGTCGCTTTTTGTTGCCATCCCGCTCGTCTATATTTTCATCCGTGCGTTGGGTGCGGAACCGGATGGCTGGCAAAGGTTGCTCCAGACACGCATTTGGAAACTGCTTGGAAACACACTCCTGCTGGTCATTGCTGTGACGAGCGGTGCACTTGTGACGGGTGTGAGCATGGCATGGTTCACAGAGCGCACGGACTTGCCGGGGAGAAAAATTTTCCGCTGGATGCTTGCCATGCCGCTTGCCATTCCTGCCTATATAGGCGGCGTTGTTCATCTTGCTCTCCTCCGCTCCCGGGGCGGATATATTCCGCAGGTGCTCGAGGTGATATTCGGCGAGCCGGTGTCCATGCCCAGCCCGCTTGGGTTTTGGGGCTCGGTCTTCATTCTCACTTTATTCACATATCCTTATGTATTTCTGTTGAGCGCTGCGGCGTTCCGCTCTCTGCATGCCTCGCTCGAGGAAGCTGCGCGCACTTTCGGACGGACACCTATCCAGACCCTTTTCCAGGTGACGTTACCGGCGCTGCGTCCCGGCCTGGCGGCAGGCGCATTGTTAGTAGCCCTGGATATTCTGGCGGAATACGGGACCGTGGCTTTACTCCGCTATGAGACGTTTTCCTCGGCAATCTTTGTCCAGCTTTCAGGTCGATACGACCGGTCGGCGGCTTCAGTTTTGAGCGGGATTCTCGTTACCCTGGCGATTGTCATCCTGTGGGGTGAACTGCGCATGCAGGGACAGGCTCGCTTTACCCAAATAGAGAGTAACTGGCGGCCCGCGCCACAATCCCGCTTGGGTAGGTGGCGAATTCCCGCATTATTGCTGGTGCTGGGTGTGGTTTTTACCAGCCTGCTGGTTCCAGTGATGGTGCTTGCGGTGTGGAGCATTCAGGCATTTTTAAATCCGCAAGCCCTGGCGACTGTTTTTCGTACAGGCTCCCAGGGTTTTGGCAGTTACGTGTGGAACAGCTTGTGGAGTTCCGGTCTGGCGGCTTTGATTGCGGTCATGCTTTCCCTGCCTGTGACGTTGTTATCCGTGCGTTATCCAAACCGATTCTCCACGTTTGTCTCCCGATTTTGCCAGGTGGGGTATGCCATTCCGGGTGTTGTCATTGCCCTGAGTTTGGTACTGCTGGTCAACCGGCTGGTTCCCATCCTGTATGCGACACCGTTCGTCGTAGTGATCGCCTATGTCCTGCGTCACATGCCCCAAGCGGTCCGTGCCAGCGATTCGGCGTTGAACCAGCTTTCCCCTTCCCTAGAGGAAGCCTCCCGCACGCTGGGACGTACCTCTTTTCAAACCTTTATTCATGTAACCCTGCCCCTTATCCTGCCGGGACTGCTCGCCGGCGGATCGCTGGTATTTCTCACATCTCTTAAAGAACTGCCTGCCACGTTGTTGCTGCGTCCTGCTGGGTTTGACACGCTGGCAGTCCGTGTGTGGGTGTGGGCAGCAGACGGTTTCTATACCCAAGCTGCTCCTGTCGCGCTTTTTCTCGTATTGGCATCGGCATTACCGTTATACTTCCTCCTTCGTAGGGAGCAGATCTTCAAATGACAACCTTGGAAGTACGCAATTTAATCAAGCATTTTCATGGCACACAACAATCGGCTGTCAACGATATTTCTTTTGAGCTGAGCCGAGGTGAGATCCTTGCGCTTGTCGGTCCAAGCGGATGCGGCAAGACCACGACTCTGCGTATCATTGCCGGGCTCGAACGGCCCCACTCCGGGACTGTCCGATTGAATGATCGTGTGGTGGCTTCCGAATCGGTTTTTATCCCGCCTGAAAAACGCGGGGTAGGCATGGTCTTTCAGGATCATGCCCTGTTCCCTCACCTGACGGTTTCTGATAACATCGCCTTTGGATTGAACAAGCTGCCGCCTGAGCAGGTTAAAAAGACAGTGGGTGAGATGCTGCACCTTGTTGGGCTGCTGCCACTGGCGAAACGGTACCCGCATTCGTTGTCCGGTGGAGAACGCCAGCGGGTAGCTCTGGCGCGCGCTCTAGCTCCGCGTCCCATTTTGGTTCTGATGGATGAACCGTTAAGCAGCCTCGACGCGGACCTCCGCCTGGAGATGCGCGAGCATGTTCGCAGGATTCTCAAATCCATGCAGGCGACGGTGATTTTCGTGACCCATGATCAGGATGAGGCGCTTTATATGGGGGATCGACTGGCTGTCTTGAACTGTGGTCGTCTTGAACAGATCGGTACGCCGGAGGAAATCTTCCACGGGTCGAATTCGCGCTTTGTGGCTGAGTTCATGGGGGATAGTGATTTCCTGAAAGGGAACGTGACTCCAGATGGCATTATGACCGAGATTGGTCTGGTCAATCAGACGATTGATCTGCCTGTTTCCAGCTGGGTAGAGATTGCCATCCGCGCCGACGATATTGGCTTCCAGTTGGATAATATCGGCAACAGCGTGATCGTGGAGCGGTTTTTTCGCGGCGCGTTCAACTTGTATCGACTGCACCTCGACTCAGGACAAATCCTGCATGCTTCCACGGATCATACACAAATCCTGGCTGTGGGGGCGCGCGTCTGTACCTACATCAGTGCAGAACATCCCCTGTCAATCTTTTCCGCGTAACGGGGAACTGCCGTTTGGTAATATCCAATCTTACCAATTTCTAGTAAATTTCTACATAAATCTACATTGTTTTTTGTGTCTTTACGCCTACAATAGCAGAAGGAATAAAAAGCTACCGCGGCGCCTTCCCAGTATTTTATTTTTCCATCTATGGGTGACGATAGGAATATCGCCTGAAGGGCTGTATCGAAACCAGAAATATCAAGCAATATTGAATTTGACGGTTTTGACACGTTTTCACTGTCGTTCGAATTCCTCAACTGCCAAACTAAACTATGTTACTTAAACGATTCCAGCTGGGCCTCATTCACGTCGCAGTTGCGATGACCCTTGTTCCCATCAACAGCACGCTTAACCGCGTGATGATCAAGGAACTTGCCCTCTCTGCGACCATTGTTGCGATCCTGGCATCCCTTCCGTATTTGTTCTCTCCCGTCCAGGTTGTCATCGGTTCCTATTCCGACCGCCATCCCATCTTCGGTTTTCGGCGCACACCCTACATCCTGGCCGGGCTGATTCTGTGCGTGGTCGGTTTGATCGTCTCACCGTATGTGGCATTTCTCATGGCAGAGAATTTCCCGCTGGGTCTGCTTATGGGTATCCTCGCGTTCGGCGCGTGGGGCATGGGCTACAATCTCTCCGCTGTTTCGTATCTATCGCTGGCCTCCGAGCTTTCGGGCGAGAACGGACGCGGCAAAACGATCGCTACGATGTGGTTCATGATGATCGTTTCCATTATCGTGACCTCAATCGGACTCAGTCGCATGGTGGATCCCTACACTCCCGAAGCATTGATCCGTGCTTTTACAGTTATTGCCGCTTTTGCATTCCTCCTGGGCTTGCTCGGGCTGATCAAGCTTGAGACGCGCGCAGGATACCTACGCTCTCGTTCTGATTCCTATTCCCTCAAAGAGATGACGTCCGCCATCACGGCCAATCCCGTTGCACGGACGTTTTTCATTTACCTGCTTTTACTTCTGGCTGCCATTCTCGGGCAGGATGTTCTGCTTGAGCCGTTCGGCGCGGAAGCCTTTGGCATGACCGTGACACAGACCACCCGCATCACATCCCTGTGGGGAGTATTTGTTCTGCTTGCTATACTCCTGGCAGGATTCCTCGAGGGTCGCCTCGCCAAACGGATCGTTGCCCAGGCTGGCAACACAGGCGCCTTGCTGGGCTTTATCGTGATCGTGATCAGTGGTATTCTTCTCAATCAGAGCATCTTCTACCTGGGTATCACCCTGCTGGGTATCGGCACGGGACTCTCGACCGTCGCGAACCTTTCGTTGATGTTCGATCTCACTGTCCCGGGTATGGTGGGGCTCTACATCGGCGCCTGGGGATTTTCGAATGCGCTCTCACGCCTGGTGGGGTCGGTTCTCGGCGGGGTGGTGCGCGATGTGGTGACCCGCGTGACTGGTCAGCCATTGAGCGGGTATCTCGTTGTTTTCACGATCGAGGCCCTTATGCTGCTCATCGCTGCGATCATGCTCTATCGGATCGATGTCAGGGCGTTCCGAAAGCAGGTTAAAGAACCATCCTTTGCTGAGAAAGTGGCGCTTGCAGCTGAATAGGGAATTATGATATTCAATGATGTAGCTTATTTTGCAGGGCTGAAACAGAACGCTCGGTCAGAGAAGAAAGTTGTCAATGAAGTTTGTATTGCCAACATCAGTCCGCTTGAACGACAGAAACGGTTGAGATTTGGTATCGGGCAATTTATCTTCACGCTTCTGATTTTGGGAGTGATGATTTTCCTGGATTTGGATCCCCTCTGGCGTTTACCCCTGCTGCTCATGTTCTGGGCTGCGGCGTCAGGTTACTTTCAGGCACGCGATAAGACCTGAGTATCTCTCGCATCGCGCGGTTCGCGCAAATTGGGAGGGCATGAAGAACAGATCGAGGATCAAGCCGAGTTAATGCAAGTTCGCCGGCAGGCGCGGCGAGTGATCCTAAAGGGATTTTTCGTGGCAATTATCATGACGCTCTTTGCTTATTTTCTTCCACTATAAAAATATTGGACAGAACAATGACAGACGAATGGCTTTCACTGAGTGGCGCGGCAAAACTCCTGGGTGTGCATCCCAGTACTGTCCGGCTTTGGTCCGATAAGGGAGTGCTGCCCACACATCGCACATCTGGCGGGCACCGCCGCTATCGCCGCGATGAAGTCCTGCTGTGGTCGAACACAGCCCGTGAGATCCGCGCCGAGCCCGAGGGCATCATGCACATGGCGATGAAAAATGTCCGCGTGCAGATCGGAGAAGCCAACCTGGAAACAGAGGGCTGGTATCAAAAACTGGATGAGAACGCCCGCAGGCAATATCGGGAAAGTGCCCGTTCTCTCTCACAGGGATTAATGACTTATCTTGCCTCGGAGAATGGCGATATCTCGGAAGCTCATGCCATTGGATATGCATACGCCTCCCGCGCCCGCCGCTACGGACTCAGTGAAGTGGATGCGACCCGCGCCCTGCTGTTTTTCAGGAATGCGCTGATCGAATCGGTCATGAAGGTCTATCGTGAGGCCAACATCCATTCCGGACGGGCCTGGGAGGAGATGCTGCATAAGATGCACGCCTTCACAGACCTCATTTTGCTCAGTCTGCTGGAAACCTATCACAAGCTGGAAAGTGTCAATCACTGATGTCATTGCGAGCACTTCGATACAGCTCAGTGTATACTCCGCGAAGTAATCTCCTTTTGAGTCATCTGGTCTAACATAATAGTGTTCTCCAGCTGTCTTATGCTGGACCCCAAAACACTTCGGGAGGCCATGATTAATTGTTCCTAATCAAAAGATAGCTACTTTTGGGTGACTGTCTTTTCAATTAACGCTATAATGAATTCATGATATTAGACTTACCTTTCCTGCTCGAAACCAGACGAAACCACGCGGTTGAACACGCAACACTCCACATCCTTGCCCGCAAATATAAAAACACGTCCATGGGTGGACATTCCAACCCGACCGGCTTCTACCTGATGGGCAACTTCACCAAGGACGACATCCTGACCGCCGCCGCCGAAGCGATGGATAGGCTGCGGGCCGGCGAAAGCGAACTTGCCATCCATGAGGGATGCGGCACTAATATCGCCACATCCACTCTTCTCCCGGCGTTCTTCGCATTTTTGCCCATGAGCCGCACACGCTCCTTATTCTGGCGGTTCATGATCATCCCGTTCGCCATCGTGCTCGCCGTCTTTGGATACTTCCTCAGCAGGCCGCTGGGTCCATGGCTGCAGCGCAACGTCACCACAGAAGCGGACCTCGGCGGTATGCGCATCGTGGAGATCAAACATGTTCGCAAAGGTCTTCACCGCGTAATCACAAAGTAGGTGAAGAGGGAAACAAGTAGACAGGGATCCCGTAAACCTTGCCTGCTTGTATCTTCGTGAACGAACCACATGCCCAACATCTTTTTCCTCTTTGGCAACGACGAATTCGCCATCTCGCGCAGGCTCAAGGATTTCGAAGCCGATTTCGAGGATCCCACCAGCGCGAACATGAACACAGCCCGCCTCGAGGCGCGTTCCATGAGCGAAGATGACCTGGGGAACGCGCTCAACTCCATGCCCTTCCTCGCCAAAAGACGATTGGTTCTGCTGGCGAATCCTTCCTCGAAATTTAACAATCCGCAGGCGCGAAAAAAATTTCTGGAGTTCGTAACAAAGGCTCCTGAGACCTCACAGCTGGTGATGTATGAATCCGTTGAGCCGAAGGAGGTTGAGAAACACTGGCTGGTGAAATGGGCGGAAAAGAACGGCAGCCTGATCCAATCCAGGGCATTCATGCTTCCGCGCCTGAAGGATATGACAGGCTGGATCGTCAATGAGACGAAGAATCAAGGCGGGAAGATCGACCCGCGCGCTGCAGAAATGCTGAAGGACATGGTCGGTGTGAACACGCGTCAGGCGGGGATGGAAATCGCCAAACTGCTGGCATACGTCAACTGGGCGCGAGAAATCAAAATCGAGGACGTCCAGACAGCGAGTATTGTCACAGCCGAGGCAGATGTTTTTGCAATGATTAATGCTATGGCAACAGGCGGGGGGAAAGAAGCCCAAAGGTTATTTCATCGAATATTGGAGAAAGATGATGCAGACTCTGTCTTTGGTCTGGTCTTATGGCAATTTCGATTAATTTTATTGGTTCGAGAAATGCTAGATGTTCATAAGACTGAGCGTGAAATTATTGAGGTTTTGACTGCAAGGGATAGTTTTCGTTACAGCGAATATCCTGTACGAAAATCCTTTGATCTTGCAAAGCGTTTTTCAATGGAAACACTCGAAAACATTCATCGCAGTTTTTTAGTCATGGACGAAATGAATAAATCTGGTCAAATGGATCTGGATTTATCTTTGGATAGATTTATAGCTCAACTTTCAAGCTAAAGTGAAGCCTATTTTAAAATGGGCCTCTTTGATTTATATTCCCAATTCTCCCTGTTGCTCGCTGCCTTTCTTCTTGATTTTCTCCGCCTGTTTGAAGGTTCCGTATGCTGAGGGAGGCATTTCTATCCCTTTTCCATTCAGTAAATCTTCAATCGTCAAAATCTGTACTTTCGGATAATCTTTCTGCCACAAGCTGGAATGATAAAAGCCTGCGGTTGTGGCTTCGGTGGTCATTTCTTTGGACGGTTCTCCCAATGTAATAAAGACTCCCAGCGCGGCTTCTTCTCTTTCCAATACACCGCGCAGATCACGAATATCACCGCTCTTAACATGCCCGCTTTTTACTTGAATAAGCGCACGCTGTACCCTGCCCTTTTCATCCACAAAGTTTAGCACGCCATCGATCCCCTTATCTGAACCCTTTTTGCCTTCCCTACTGCCTTCGCTGCCCAACGGTTTGGCTTGAACCAGTGATAGCGCCCACCATTGGAATTGATACCGGTCGTCCTTTGCCAGTTGCTTTGCTGACGGTACATCTTCTGGCTCGCCGATCACGTCGTAATCTTTCTTCTCGACCAGACCAAAGGAATCTTTCAGGCGATATTTCATCAACGAAATGGAAAGATGGGTGATGTCGATGCCGATCCATTCGCGGTTTAGTTTTTGCGCGGCGACGACTGCCGTGCCACACCCGCAGAAGGGGTCAAGCACTACGTGGCCTTCAATACTAGAGGCTTGAATAATTCTTTCTAAAAGAGTAATTGGTTTTTGAGTTGGATAACCGAGACGTTCTTGAGCTTGTGAATTAATCGGGTTTATATCAGTCCAAATGTTTGTGACTAAGTTTCCAGCCATTTCGTCTAAATAGCGTTTTAGGCGTGGGCGTTTGGTTTTGTCATCAGGATAGTAAATTCTTCCCTCGGCATCTAATTTTGCCATCGTTTCTTTTGAATAGCGCCATCCATTCGGTGGAAACGGAAATCCTTTCCACTCATACATCATATTTGGTCTTGGATTCGGGCTTGTCATATCGCTTAACGTGTAACGTCTGCCATCTATATCAACATTCTTATATTTCGAGTCGATGTGCTCTTCAGAATGCGGAAGATATATTGGATTCCACGTAAAGGAATTAGACATTGTGTAAAACAATATTGAATCGCTGACTGCGCTCCAGGTTTTGCTGTCACTGTGGACGTTGGTTCTTTGCCATATTATTTCGTTTCTAAAATTCTCAAGGCCAAAAATCGTATCCAGTACGACTTTCAAATAATGACTCGCCGTCGGGTCGCAATGCAAGTAAATACTGCCTGTGGGTTTCAAAACACGGTGCAATTCAATCAGGCGGGCGGTCATCATCACCAAGTATGCCATCATCTGGTTTTCGCCGATGAACTCGCGCAACGCGCCTATCATGCGCACTACTTTCGCCGGCGCGTTTTGAATCATTTCGTGATAAGTTCGTTCAGTGTCCTGCCCCCAATGCCATGTATCTTCGAAAGCTGTGATCTGTGCGTCCGATTCTATTCCACCTTCATCCTTGAATAGCACATTGTATGAACGACTGGAATTAAAAGGTGGGTCAAGGTAAATCAAGTCTACAGATTCATCAGGAATATACTCACGGAGAATTTGCAGGTTGTCGCCATAGAAGAGCGTATTTTGGGGAATGGGCCTTGGCATGATTATCTCCTATCGTCAATTATACAGGAGATAAAAGTTATGCCAAAACCAGCCAGATGACACTCGACCTGGCGATGGATACCCTGGTTGTTGAATTGACCCATTAAATATCCCAGTCTCAAAATCTGCCCTATGATGGACCTGTCCGAATTACGATGATCTTGTCCACGCCGGATTCAGCGCCCCAGATTTCGCCCGGTCGTCCCAGGATCTGACGGACGGCCGCGTTCGGGCTGGGCAATTTATAAACAGTGAACATCTCGGAAGCGGGGTCGAAGCGGACAATGGCGTTGGCGCCGAAATCTGTAAGCCAGACAATATCCTGATCGTCCACATAGACAGCATACGTCTGGGGATTGCCGCCGGGCAATTTCCATGCCTGCCAGGAGTCGCTTGCCGGGTCATACACCGAAACCTGCCCCGAATTCCACTCGCTCACCCAGATACGGCCCTGAGAATCGGACCAGACGCGCCGCGCGCCCTGGCCGAATGTGGGCGGCTCCAGGACGGCTGCCTCACCTGTCTGCGGATCGATGCGCCCGACATAACTACCCGCCAGTGAAGCGTAATAGACCGAGCCATCTGGCGTGGTCGTGATCCCATACGGACCGCGTCCGCGTGGCGCATCGAAGACCTGCATCTCTCCAGTGGCCGGGTCGAGCCGGCCATAGACCCCGTTTTGACCGGTAAACCAGAGAATGCCATTTGCGTCGAAGGCGGCTGTGTTGAGGTTGGCATAGCCAGTCTCTGACGGCAGTGTGAACGTCTGAACTTCCTCCGTCTGCGGGTCGACGCGGACGATGGCATTCAGCCCGCTATCGGTGATCCACGGCGCGCCATCGGGACCGACGATGACTCCGTGGGGCGACGAGCCTGATCCCAGCGGGATGTGACGCGTCTCGCCGGTTGCCGGGTCGAGCCTGCCCAACGCTCCCGTAATCTGCGCGGTGTACCAGACGCTTCCATCGGGAGCTGGCGCGACATCATGAGGATGTGTCCCGGCCGGGACGGGAAATTCCTGAATGCTGTATTCCTCGGGCGATAGTGGATTTCCAGGGTTGGGTGATTCAACTGGAAGGGCGCTGGCAGCCGGTTCAGTCATTGTCGGCTCAGCGGTGAGAGGTGCTTCAACTACGGCGGTCGGCGATGCTGGCGTGCCTGTGCATCCAACGAGAAGAACGATCGTCATACAAGTAAAACTCACACGGTACATCTTCACTCCTGTTCTCTATTCTTTTCGTTTTCTAAAGAGAACACATCATAACTTGATTTGGCAGGCTGGCAACTCTACTGGAGAACTGATTCTGGAGATGTTCGATTCGGACTTCCCCCAATTATTCTGTGATTGATTGACTATCGTTCGCAGCTGCAATGATCAGCTCGGCGACTTTTTTCGCATCCACCAACATGTGAAAGTGACCTGCTTTTATTTCATAGGTCGGCCAGCCTGAGCGTCGCGCCAGGGCTGCGGGCTTTTCATACACTGGGCTGAATTGGATATAGACGCACGGCGCATCCGGCCAACCGTCGAATACAGGGATGGGCTCTGTGAAGAAATCCAGGCTGCGCGGCTGGATCTCAGCGACCAATTGTCCCCGCAGGTTTTCATCCGGGATGATCTCACGCAAATCATCAGCAGTCCAGTTTGGGAAACTTCCTCCGCGTTCGAGTTCCTCTTGAAACCCTGCTGCCCATTCGGAGTCTTCGATTTTCATCAAGTCGAGTCGGCTGGCGTCAGCGCGGGGAATGCCCGCATCCACGAACACGTACGCCCGGACAGGATTTGGGATGGCTTGTCGTATCACGGGCAGCAATGGACCCGCGCCGCTGTGAGCGACCAGCGTGACAGGAATATCCTTTGGAATATTTTCAACTGATTGTGATACTGATTCGGCGTGTTGTTCCCAGTAGGGTTCTTTTGAATCCGGCGAATCTTTCAAAGTTGGAACAAGGACCTCCAAGCCGCGCTGCTTCATCTCGTCCGCGACCCGGCTCCACGTCAACGGACCGACCAGGGGGCTGTGGATGAGGACATACACATTGCTCGTATCCATCTGCTCTTAGAACAATGTTTCCTGTCTCGGCTCGTCCTCCTCGCCCGGACCTTTCCAGCCATATTTCCTGAAATCGATCCGGTCCTTGGCGTCGAAGATGATTCCCTCTTCCTCCAGCAGTTGACGCTGCCTCTCGGCGCCGCTGCGCTCGCTGATCTTCCCCTGCGAGTTGATCACGCGTTGCCATGGGACGTCGTCGGGACAGGCCGCCATGGCGCCTCCCACCCAGCGCGGACTGAACGATTTATATGACTCAAAATCCACGCCCATCGGTGGGGGAATCATCAGCGCGATCTGCCCGTAGCTGGCAACTTTGCCGTGCGGGATCTGGCGCACCAGGTTCCAGACCTGTTCGTAATAAGCCTGCTGGTTGGGAGGGGAGGAATAACGCATGGATCACCTTTCACACGAGCTTCATCTTACTCAGCAGGGATGCAAAATCCGGATCGTTCCGCAGCCAGGCAAACCTGGGCTCCACGTTCGACCAGGCCAGCCAGCTTGAGCGTTCTTCGAACGCTTTTTGCATCCAGGTGACGACCTGTGCCCGGTCCCTGAACCCGTTATGGATCACGGCGATCCAATAGGAGGGAACGTACTGACTCTTTGCCCTCTCTTTCAGCTCTTCGAGGAGCTGCATGGCGAGAGGCTCATTCCGCTGGGTCAGGGCTGTATATCCGACCATGTCGGTGAACATTAAAGCGGCGAGCCGTCTCTCGCCTTCCATTTGCACTGAATCATTCATCTGCTGCTTTCCGCTTTCCATCTATTCCACAAACGTTCCACCCTGTACTTGTTTCTCGACCAGCTCACGGGAAGATGTGAACTTCAGATCCACTTCGATCTGCTGGAAGCAGCGGCCTGCACCCATCAGGACTTTGCGGCCAAAGTAGACATTATCCTTGCCCTCATATTCCAGGCTGAGGTCGTTGTCCAGGTCCACGCGGCCTTCGATGATCTCTCCGCAGCGGTTGCATTTCACCTGAAAGATGTAATAGCGCTTTTCCGGCTTGGAAGGTGTGCCTTTGAAAAGATTTTTAAGAAAGCCCATTATATTCTCTCTTTCAGATTTCGTTGGTCGGGTAGGGCTGGTGGTTGAGCAACGAGCGGAATTTGCGAGTGTACACCTGCACCCACCGCAGGTGCGGTGTCGAGAACAAGCCCGTATCGAGACCACTCATTTTAAGTTTACCTGTTATTGCTGGTTTCGACTGCTTGCGCTCAACCAGCGAGTTTACTTCAAAATCGATTCTATCCTATTCAGCTCCTCATCGCTGAAATTCAAATTGTCCAACGCGGCGAGATTGTCCTCAAGCTGTTTGACGCTGCTGGCACCGATCAGGGAGGACGTGACCGCAGGCTTGCGCAGGGTCCAGGCGATGGACATTTGGGCGAGGGATTGCCCGCGGGCTTTTGCCAGTTCATCGAGTTTATGTACTTTGGGCAGATTCGCTTTCACGTCGTCGGGAGTCAGCCAGACCCGTTCCGTTTTACTGGCGCGCGCCCCGGACGGAATCCCGCCCAGGTAACGGTCAGTCAGCTGTCCCTGGGCGAGAGGCGAGAAGACGATGCAGCCGATCCCCTCCTCGACCAGCACATCCAGCAGTCCATCCTCGATCCAGCGGTCGAACATGTTATAGGATGGCTGATGGATCAGGCAGGGAGTTCCCATCTCATTCAGGATTTCCGCTGCGCGCCGCGTCTGGTCTGGATTATAGGAGGAGATGCCGACATACAAGGCCTTGCCCTGGCGAACGGCGGAGTCGAGCGCGCCCATCGTCTCTTCGAGCGGCGTTTCAGGGTCGGGACGGTGACTGTAGAAAATGTCCACGTACTCCAGTCCCATCCGCTTGAGCGACTGGTCGAGGCTGGCGAGCAGATATTTGCGCGAGCCCCACTCGCCGTAGGGACCGGGCCACATATCGTAGCCCGCCTTGGTGGAGATGATCATTTCATCGCGATAAGGGTGGAAATCCTGTTTGAATAATGTGCCGAAGGTTTCCTCCGCCGAGCCGGGCGGTGGACCGTAGTTGTTGGCGAGGTCGAAATGCGTGACGCCGAGATCGAAGGCGCGGCGGGCGATGGCGCGCCCGTTTTCGAGGCTGTCTCGTCCGCCAAAGTTGTACCACCAGCCCAGCGAAATGGCCGGCAACTTGAGGCCGCTGACACCAACACGGTTGTAGGTCATAGAGTTGTAGCGGGTATCTGAGGCGAGGTAGGGCATGAGGTTTTCCTTTTTGGTTGATGTAGGGGTGGACAGCTGTCCACCCCTATGCGGAATTCAAAACTCCCATTTTCTCAACACATCCATCGCTTTGTAATTTGTCAGATCCAGCTGAAGCGGGGTAATGGAGACACAGCCCGCGGCCAGCGCGCCGACGTCAGTTCCTTCCTCGCTGATGCCGGTCGGGGCTTCACCGCCGATCCAGTAATACGGGCGGCCGCGCGGGTCAACACGGCGATCGAGCGCATCGCGGTAGACGCGCAGTCCCTGGCGTGTGATGGCAATCCCCTTCATCTCTTCCACGCTGAGATATGGGATGTTGACATTCAACACCACCCCTTCTGCCATGCCTTTTTCAAGCACCTTTTGCGCGACAAGCTGCGCGATCCGCGCGGCATGACTGTAATCTGCCGGGACATCGGCGGGCTTGTCCTGGGAAGCCAGTGAAAAGGCGATGCCCGGTACGCCGGCGATCACCGCTTCCATCGCGGCGGTCACTGTCCCTGAATAGGTCACGTCGTGGCCGATATTCGAAAAGGGATTGATTCCCGAAACGACCAGATCAACCTTGTCTGAAAATCCAAGCAGCGGAAGGGCGACACAGTCCGATGGCGCGCCATCGGACATATACGCGGCAGTCCCATCGGCGAGGAGGGTCTCGGCAACCCGCAGAGGCCGCTCCAGCGTCTTAACGTGTCCCGAGGCCGACCAGTTTTTGTCCGGCGCAAAAACGGTCACTTGCGCGAGCTGTCGCATCGCCTGGGCGAGGGCAAGAAGTCCGGGCGCCTGCACGCCGTCGTCATTGGTAACAAGAATGTGCATGAATAACATCCCAATCCGGTGGTTGAGTTGTGACGCTGTTCGTTGGCGTCATGTACACCTGCACCCACCGCAGGTGCGGTGTCGAAACCACCCGTTGCAAGAGTAATTTTGATTCCATAGCGATTACCAACCCTTGCATTATGCACGCAGGCCATCTCGCCCCGTTGGGCTTGCGGTCCGAACGCGGTGCAAGTGTCGAAACCAGTTATGAGAAACAAATATGAAATTGGTGGTCTCGATATGGCTTCGACTTGCACTCAGCCTACTCGACCAACGGTTCCTTTTGGATTATAACCCGCCTGTATAATACACTTCATGCGTTTCAGGCTGCTCACTGCATACTGTGTACTGATCACTGTTTTTCTCTCCTGTACCCCTCCAGCCCAACCTCCAACACAAACTTCCATCTTCGTCTATCGCTTCGATCCTCCCGCCTTCGTTGAATTCTCTGCCGATTTTCAACCCATCGACGAAATTCCGTTTTCCATCCCTCTCAACTGCTCATTATTTGACGTATTCCCCGCACCATTTGGGAAGTTCCTGCTGATCGAGCTAAGCTGTCCCAGCGGGCAGACGGTGCTATTTTTGGACACTTCGTCTTCACTCAACTCAGACTCAGGCTCTGTGACCCAGCCGGTCACCGACTCCGACAGTCACTTCCTGGCATGGGAGAGTGACGGCATGTCGGTTTACCTCAAAGTGGACTCGCTCGGCGAGGCGCGTGTGATCCGTGCGTATACAGATGGCAGGCACAGGGATGTGAATCTGAGTAGCTGGACCTATGATCTTGCCACCGATCCTGATTCGAGCGATTTCATTTTTACACTCTCGCGCGGCCTGGGGTATGGCAGTGAGCTTTTTGCTGGCGGAGGCATTGTCCGAAACAGCCGTCTCTTGTATCAAGACCAGTTCAACTACATTTCCTTCGCCCGGTTTTCGCCCGATGGAAGCCGAATTGCATTCATCAAGATCCCTGATTCAGGGACGCCGTTCACAGTGGGGGAATTGTGGGTCATGGATGCCGACGGCTCCAACCCGCGCAAATTAGCGGAGGCGGACGCCGGTCATGGCTACGCGGCGAACTGGTCAGCGGATGGGGAGTGGATCGCGTTCGTGAAGCGCGAGAATCCGCAGGATGAGAGGGCGGATCACTCAGCCGAGGCGCTGATCAGCAACATTTACCGGGTAAACGTCCAGAGTGGAGAGGAGAAACAGGTGACACAATTCAACGACGGTCGCGCGGAGACTCCCCACTGGTCAGCCGACGGGAACACTCTGGCTTTCAACACAGTCCTGAATGGTAGAATGGAAGTGCAGATCGCGGACATCTCAACCGGGGAGAGTCGCTCCCTGATCGCGGAGCCAGCCTGTTGTCCCGCGTGGATGCGAAAGTGAGTCATGATGAGTCGGCGAATCCTGGTGATCCTGGTCCTGGCATTCTTTATCACATCCTGCGGCGGCGCGGCTCCCGCACCGACGGAAGCCCCCGTACCCACTGAGCCCCCTGCCGCGACCGAAGAGCCTACCCAAACCATCATCGCGGATACGAATACTCCGCCAAATACCTCCACGCCTGCTCGCACCCGTACTCCCGCGCCGACGAATACGCCTGCGCTGACCAACACACCCCTGGTGACGCCAAGCGACACCCCTCTGCCG
>DATFET010000056.1:0-5832 GCA_035250835.1 Anaerolineales bacterium | reverse complement strand
GGTGGGTGACTGGGACAATGATGGCGACACGACGATCGGCGTCAACCGCAATGGGAAGTTCTACCTGCGCAACAGCAACACCATTGGCTTTGCAGACATTGAATTCATCCTGGGCAACCCCGGCGACATGCCGATTGCCGGTAACTGGGATGGAGTGCCGTAAACAGGAACAGATACAATTTTACAGTTTAACAAACATTACACCAGCCGGGAATGCCGCCGGCTGGTGTGTGTAAAAGTACAGATCCCCTCTTAATGGCGGTAATGCCTTGAGCGAGGTTTTGACAGCCTATTCCTCGTTTATAATACGTCCGTCACTACACTCACTACTTGTGACATTGTCCAAAATCCATAAACACGGGAGAGAAAAAAATGGCATACACATTGGATACAAAAGTCGGCGAAATTTTGAAGGATACAATGGCAGTGGAAATCCTGGAAAACCACGCTCCAGGTGTCTCCAAGAATCCCATGGTTGGATTGGCAAAGGGAATGACCCTGAAATCGCTGCTTGCTATGCCGCAGGCCAAGCAGGCCGGAGTGACCGAGGAAATGGTATTGCAAGTCCTGGCAGAGATCAACGCTCAGAAGAAATAATTGACCCGGTTTAGAATACCTGAAATCAAAAACGGAAGGCAATCGTCTTCCAGTTTTTTTGTTGGCTTTCTGGAAAGAATAGACGGGTCAGAGAATCTACTTCAGAACAAACTGAGCGAGCATTTTTTGAACACCGATAATATCGGTCCCCTTCTTGAACTGGCGCTGGATGGGAGTATCGTTCCCGGAGATAAATATCTTGAGCTCGGCGTCGAGGTCGAATGTGCCGCCCGTTTCGACGGAAAAATGGCTGATCGCCTTGTACAGGATCGAATGGTATTCGACCTTTTTCCCCGACATCCCCTGCTTGTCGACCAGTATGAGACGTTTATCTGTAAAGATAAACAGGTCCCGTACAACTCTGAACCCTTTGACAACCGCTTCCCCTTCGACGAGCGTCGCCGCCAGATCTCTTTCCAATTCCTTTACGTCGACTTCTGTTGCATTCCCGAAAAGACCGTGAAGCATGGAGATTCTCCTTTTTTATTTAAGAGTCTTGATATCGATCATGGCACGGCGACTGCGCAGGGACGAACTGGACCGTTGGAATTCCAGCTCTGCCGACGCAGCAGGCGCTGTACCCGCCTGGTCAGTGCTCCCATTCAACATATAAGCCAGAGTAGCCTTCACAGTTTGATGGTCATCATCGAAATCTCCGTGGTGACGTGCGCCAGAGCTTCCTATTAGCCCCTCTGCCACATTGTTCGGTGCGAGCACGAGCTTTGCATAATCCCGGGTAAAGAGTTCGCGGAGTTCGGCATCCAGATTGATGAACTTTTCCAAGCCAAGCATGGGGACGCCGTCCCTGAACCCGGGGATACGCGGTTGTGATTCCAAGGCATTGGATACCAGATACAGCAGAGATTTGTTATAGATGCCGGCGCAGTTATCGTCGAGTTCGGTCTTGTCATTCAGCACATAGAGAGCGAACTGTTTGAGGGAGCGAGCCTCAATGGACGGCAGGTAGGCTTCCTTGAACAGCTCGATCGTGCAGGCCGGCGCCCAAAGTGTGCAGGAGGCGATCTTAACTCCATACCCTGTTTCACCCTTGAGAAAGCCGGATGAAATCGTTCCTTTGGAGGTCAACAGACGGACAAGCGATGCATGAAAGATGCTGCCCGCACTGTGACCGAGAATATGCACTTCGATCGATTTGTCTGCCTGCATGAGTTTGACAAGAGAATCGAGGGCAAGCCGAGCCCCGCCTTTTGGCTGACTGGCTGCCAGAGCGTTCTCTTTCATTTCATCCCAAGCGCTTTTCCCGGCAAGCATGCGCGTCACAGGCTCCAGAGCATCGTCCAGGCGGTCAAGCATGAAGTCCTTTGTCCCATCGAGGGGACCTTCGGGGCGGCGGCTCCGCACGGCATCCTCGAGAATATTACTGACGGTCGACCAGGCATCGGAGTGCCAGATGAAGGAGATGGGGTAGATTTCAGCGGCAAGGAACACGGGCCGATAATCGGCGAGCCGCTGAGCCGCGGTCTTCTCACCGACAAGGCCACCGTGCGCATAGAGCACGATCCGCTTTTTCTTCCATTTCTTGATCGCTTTTGGGATCTCCTCCTCGAAGATCTGCTGCAGTTCCCCCTCGGACGTCCCGTAGTCCCCACCGGGCTTGAGCTTGCCGTTGTTGCCAATGCTCACGATATGGGGCCGCAGGTCCATGTAAGAATACGCCTCAGACTCACCAGCACTTGCCGAGTGCGCGGTGGAGGAAGATTTCGATTTGCGCAGCGTAACAGGCGCACCCAGGCGAGCCACCCAGACGTCTGTGCCGTTTTCGAGCCAGTCGTCATAGCTGATGCAGGCAAACCCGCCCAAACCCCAATCATCGCCCCAGGAGTTCTGTATCCAGAAGCCCTGTTCATCGTAGGCGACAATCGCAAACGCGTGGCCGCCAAGGATCTTCCCTGGGTAGGGAATCATGCCTTTCGAGTTGATGCGTCCCCAGCCGTCATGGACGGTGGCAGTGGCATATAGGATTTCCACCTCCGCCAGTGCGCTGTGCATGGCAACCAGATCCTTGTGGTTCACCCGGAAGTAAGCCCCGAGCGGACGGCGCATCGCATCTGCAGTCCGGGCTTCAGTCAGTCCACCTATATTCCCATCGGCTGCGACATAGGGCCATTTCTCCTCCGAGCAGACACCGTGCTTGTGCCAGGCTTTCATAGCGCCACGCGCGCTGGAGCCATCATAGTTCTCACCTGGCCACTCGTCATGGCGTCTTGCCAGCTCATATAGCATGCGCGGACTCACAGGGGCTGGATCGGGGATCACCTTACGGCGGGTCAATAGGTAGTTGGCGACAGTTGCCAGTCCGAACCCAGTACAGGCTCCCTCCTTTCCCTGGTCAAGGATGGGTATTTTGTACCTCTTGTATTTAGTCAAGGGGATGTGGGTCGGCACCTCGATTAGTGTGGGGACGTATATCTTGTCTCGAAAATCGAGGGTGTCAGGGCGGGCATTAAGCGTCCGCTCGGTGACCGTTACTTTGGCTTTTGCTTTCGTTCGAGCCATGTGAACCTCCATTTATACAACCGGGCATCCAGGAAGGGAATTAACACATGCGGGGATCACAAAGATTATTAATGGATATTTTTCTATGATTCACCCTCGTACAAATATCCGGTGCCGCGAACACTGACGATCCGGTCTGAAAGCGCGGGGAAAGGCTCAAGTTTATGACGCAGGCGGCTGACGAGCGGTCGCAGAATCTCGGGTGCTTCCCGCTGCGAGGTGTCATATCCCTGGACCAGAAGGACCAGCTCGCGGTGTGAATATACCCTGCCGGGATTCTCGATGAGCACACGCAGCAGGCGTCCCTCCGCAGGTGTAAGATGGATGATCAGATCCTTTTTCCGAACCTGGCGTCGCGAGAGATCAATGTGAGTACCATCCTTCAAAGTAAATTCAGCTGTGCCTTCATCCACATCCATAGTGGATACACCGCCGCGCATTTTCAGGCGCGCCTCTTTCCGTGACAATCCTTTCTTGATGCTGTTGAGCACCTGAGTTGGAGAGGCTGGTTTGAGCAGATAATCATGTATCCTTAATCGCAGCGCCTGGATGGCTGTTTCGGTAGTAGCAAACGCGGTCAGCAAAATGATCTCTGTCTCTGGAGAGATCTGGTTGACCACCTGGATCACTTCCAACCCATCCATACCGGGCATTCGTAAATCGACGACCATCAGGTCGACCGGGTGGGTGCGGACAAATTCGACTGCAGCCTGTCCATTCGGAACCGCGTTGACCGTATACCCTTCGATGCGCAAGATGTCAGTCAATGACTGACGGGCAACAGGTTCATCGTCCACAACCAATATATTGGATTTCATGGCTTATCTCCCATTGGCAAAAGTAATCGAAAACAGGCACCGGTTCCATGCCCCTCAATGAGGTCGAGCGTACCACCATGTGCAGTTACAATATTGTAACTCACAGTCAATCCTAACCCCGTCCCTCCTTCCTTGGTGCTGAAGAAGGGCTCAAAGATGCTTTCCCTGCGGTCTTCGGGAATACCATGTCCATTATCCTCGAATATCACTTCGACCCCGTCTGTCGCTGCCCAGGCAGTTACTGTTAACTCCCCACCATCTGGCATGGCATCCAGCGCATTCAAGATCAGATTAAAAAAGATCTGCTGTATCTGGCTGCTCACAGCATAAATGACAGGCAGGGAGTCAGGCAGGTCTGTCTTGATGTGGACATTCTTCGAACGAAGCTGCTGGGAAGTCAGGCTGAGTACATGGTTCAACAGGTCAAGTAAATCTACTTCTTCGACGCGTACGGCCCCGGGCCGGTAAAAATCCAGCATGCGCTGCACAGTCTTCATTAATCGGTCCAGTTCTTTTTTGGCAAGCTCGATGTATTCCGTACGCATCTCAGGAGAGACATGCTCATGGCTGGCCAGGTGCAGGCAGTTCTGCACAGACTGGAGAGGGTTGTTGACTTCATGCGCGATGGAAGCGGTGAGCCTCCCGGCAGCCGCCATTTTTTCGACCCGCAACATGGCCTGTTGCGATTCCTCCACCTGCCTGAGGTAGTTTCGCAAGTCTTCATACAGGCGTGCGTTTTCCATTGCCACGACAGCCTGACGTGCAAGCACGAAGAACAGCTCCAGGTCCGCGCCGCGGAATGGAGAACCGCTTGCGTCGCGAGCAGCGAATAGGACACTATGGATGTTGGAGCGCGCAATGGGAATCAGGATCGCCGACCCCAGCCCGAGCGTGGAAAGGAGCGACTGCGCATCTGTCTCACCCGGACCGGTCGCGGTGACTACAATCGGATTCGCATCTGAGTCGACTCGCTGAATGAGCTGTGCGGCAAAATTTCCACCATCCACTTGAAGGACGCGGCCGCGCTGCGCCACGGTGATTACGCTTCCGTCCTCCACCTGATAATAAGCGACATTCGAACAATGGAGATGATCGCGGATCGCAGTGAGGATGAGATCGAGCAGCTTTTCCCGATCCGTTTCAGAAAAAAGCGTTTCAGTAACGTTGAACAGCGGGCGCAGCGCCTGCATACGGGCTGTATCACGTTTGCGCTGGTTATCGCTGAGCACCTGGCGGACCGACGAGAGCAGTTCATCACTGCGTTCGAACGGCTTGAGCAGGAGCCCGTCCACGCCCTGGCGCAGCGCCCGAATGGCTGTTTCCACCGTGCCAAAGCCGGTCATCACCAGCACCGCGATATCCGGCTGAACCATTTGTGCACGCGAGATTACATCAAAGCCATCCACCTCCGGCATACGGATGTCGACGACCAGCAGATCGAGTCGGTGCTGCTGCAAATGTTCGATCGCAGCTCGAGGATCTGTGAGCGACACGACATCGTAACCGGCCCGACTCAGGACGCGGTTACACAGCGACGCGATGCCAGGTTCATCATCCACTACAAGGACAGATATTTTTTCCATAAGCTCCTATAACGGCAGCCAGACGGTGAATTTCGATCCCATGCCCTGCTGGCTTTCGACATCAATTTGCCCTCCATGGTCTGTAATAATGCCGTATGTAACGGAAAGACCCAGGCCTGTCCCACCCTGGTTCCCCTTGGTAGTATAGAACGGCTCGAAGATGCGCGCCTGCTCTATTTGGGGGATGCCAACGCCCGTATCCATGACTGTAACCACGACCCAATCGCGGTTATTACGTGAGACGGTCTCGGTCAGGATTTTCATCTCACCGCCATTGGGCATGGCTTGCAGTGCGTTATGAACCAAATTGAGGAGTA
>DATFET010000196.1:0-2374 GCA_035250835.1 Anaerolineales bacterium | reverse complement strand
TGGCAGCCAGGTATTCGATACCGCCCGGGTCCGGGCTGGGATGGTTCCATACAGACGTATCGATGGTCCGGACGAGGGTGGCGGGCAGCAAAACCGTCCCGGGAGGCAGGGCGGCCGGCTCGACCAGCGAGAACTCCACGATCTGGCCGCTGGCCTCCTGGCTGGCACCATCGGCAACGAACAAGCTCAACTGGGAGGGATCATCTGTCTGATCCCCACTTGGGGCAAAGACCAATCCCTGGGGATCGTTCAGGTCGAACGGGGCCAGGTCCCGAACAAACAGGATCTCTCCAGCCTGGCTCAACTCATACAGCTTTTGCTCTGCTGGCACCATGACATGCAGGTGTCCGGTCGTTGCATCGAAAGCAATGCCGCGCGGCAAAGCCTGGCGCAGCGGCAGCCGGTTAATGGTTGCATTCTCCAGGCTTCCGCCCGCGCCTGGCGCCACACGAACGACTCCCGGCTGAGACGCATCCAGGATATATAAATTACCGTCCTGGTCCACTGTCATTCCCTGTGGCTGCTGCACTCCCCAGCTCTCGATGTTGTGATGGGACAGCCCGCTCAGGTTCCCACCGGTTCCTTCCCTCACTTCCAAAAGCTGATCGGAAGCACCCGGGATCAGAAGAAGGCGATGGTATCGCTGGTCGTGAGCCATGTTGATCGGATTACGCAGCGAGGCGGCGATCCGGGCCGTCCCCGCCCGTTCTGCAAACCGGTTCAGCCGAATCAATTCCGCAGCGGCAGAAGCGCTTTTCCCTTCCAGCACTTGAAAGGAACCGGTCCGGGAAGAGAAAGCCAGTCCCACCGGATTGGTAAGGCCGGTCCGCTCGTTTTCAAGGCTTTGTACCCGCCAGATCGAGGGAGGGTTGTCCTGGGCCGAGGTGATGGGCACCCAGGCAAAGGAGGCGAAAAGGAGAGTCAAGAGCAGGATGACTACAATCGGTTGAATGATTTTTTTCTTCGACCCGGAATTGGAGAACGAGAAACCCTGCCCGCGTTGCTTCATCTCTACCTCGCTGTTCGGCTGACTGCATGCCGGACGTACTCATAAGATTTTCTTTGGTCTGGGGGCCTAGAGAGATCTTTCCTCCCTGGGTGCAGTGTGGACTGCCATATAAACATGACGGGTAAAAAATTACTAAGTTACTTGAATGCCGGGCAATTCTCACCTAAATAGTACAAATGGCACATCTTCCAGCCCAGGCTCGTAAGCTACAAAATTATTTTAAGCTATCCATTGCAAAAAGGTTTTTCTGGAATTACCGTGATTCATACTTCAAAATCCGACCCATTACACGCCAAGCCCTGGAGAGCCGGACAGGGCCTGCGCAAAGCCGGAAATAAACCAGGGAAATGTCATCCTGAGTGGAACGACACTTGCACCTGGCGCAAGTGCAGGTGAGGATACCCTCCCCGGCCGGATGAGCCCCTTCAGAGCCTGCCCTGACGAAGGAAGGGGTGACATACCTCGGGACTTTTAGCAAGCCCTGAGAACCGAAACAATAGAATGGAATCGATTGAGCGCCCAGAGTAAAATTAACTGTTTGTCTATCTTATAACCTACGGAATCTTTATGCACCGGTCGAATCTCTTGCCTTATCTCGAAGCCATTTTTGCCGTAGTTGTCTGGGGCGCCTCTTTCATCGCCACCAAGCTGGTATTGCGGGATATTTCACCGGTCACCGTGGTGTGGCTGAGGTTCTTAATGGGTGTTGCCATCCTGGGAATCGCAGTCGCCATGCGCAGGCAGTTTGCACTCCTTCATAAAAGTGAATGGCGATATTTTGCACTGCTCGGCTTTCTGGGTATCACCTTCCACCAGTGGCTGCAATCCAATGCCCTGCAGACCTCTGAGGCCGGGACCACGGCCTGGATTGTCTCCACGACGCCGGTATTCATGGCATTGCTTGGGTGGATCGTCTTGCGGGAGAGGCTTGCCTGGATGAAGATCACCGGTATCCTGCTGGCATTCCTGGGCGTGCTTTTGGTCGTCTACGATGGAGACCTGCGTTCGATCTCACTGCAGAGCTTCGGAAAACCGGGCGACATCCTGATCCTGATCAGCGCGATCAACTGGGCGGTCTTCTCGGTCCTTTCACGGCGCGGCCTGAAAGCGCACCCCGCGACGCTGATGATGTTTTATGTGATGATCTTTGGGTGGCTGTTCACATCGGTCTTGTTCTTTGCCACCGAGAGCATCTTTGAGGTCAGCCAGCTGACGACCAACGGCTGGGCCGGTATTGCCTTCCTGGGCATTTTTTGTTCCGGACTGGCTTACATTGCCTGGTACGATGCCCTGCAGGCCTTGACCACCGCGCAGACGGGCGTCTTTCTGTATATCGAGCCGCTGGTCGCGGTGGTGATCGCCTTC
>DATFET010000118.1:0-3538 GCA_035250835.1 Anaerolineales bacterium | reverse complement strand
GGATTGGTCGGAAGATTCTGGGATTTTTCCACGGCCTCATCCCAAAAGGCATCCACATCCTTTACTTTGGATTTTTTACTGGCGGTTTTGAACAGGGCATCGAGGTCGACTTCCGGTTCAGGTTCCTGGGATTCGAATGGCGGGGGCATCGCATCGGCCTCAGGGACGATTGCTTCGGTTACCGGCGCAGGCGCCACTCCCAGCGACTGCAAAATATTCTCTACATTGCCGCGCACGGAAAGCATTTCCTCGACAGTTTTCAAAATCCGATCGGAGCGGGCAAGGTCACTGCCAGCCAGCAGCAACGCATGGGATATGTCGACCGGGATCAGGATCAGGTCGTGATCGCCGCCGCGGAAGACGTGGTAGTTATCCGGGTTGTCCTGACGGATAAACCGCGAAACTTTCAAACTGGCGCTGTAGATCGCCATCAACGCCGAAAGCAGGGACACTTCCATGCTGCTGTCGTACAGGTCGCCGGCCCGCGCCAGGACGCGTCCACGTTCGCTGATGAGGAAGACTGCATCCGCATTGATCTTCTGGCGGAAACCTGACAGCAATTCTGAAAGAGACTGGCGGTGTGCCTCTGCCTCCCTGCTTGATTCAGGAGGGAAGATCGTCCGCACCAGACCCAGGCTGCGCTCCACTGCATCGAGGAAATCAGCCATGGGGATGGGCTTGTCAAAGATCGCAGCTGCACCCGCATCGCGCATTTCATTGCGGGCTTTGCGTTCCGCCATGCCGGATATAAAAATGGTTTTGAGCTCGGGATTACGGACCCTGATCTTACGCAGGAGTTCGACGCCGGAGATGCCCGGCAGCAGGTAATCGGTGATCAACAAATCCACTCTGCGGCGGGATGCCTCGAGCAGGGCTTCCTCCCCTGAGGGCGCGTCCACCAGCTCCAGGCCATGACCCAGGCTCTGCAACGTTGAATGAAGCAAGCGGACAATATCGCGCTGATCGTCAACGATGAGAATGCAGGGTGTGGGCATCATGAGTCGGAGCCAGCTTTCTATTTACATTTATACATTCTTCTCAGCCACCCAGCAAGCAACCCAATGGTCAGGCAGGAGTTCCTTGAATTGCGGTTCCTCCTGCGAACAAATTTCCATGGCTACCGGGCAGCGCGGGTGAAAGCGGCAGCCTTTAGGCGGGTTCAGCGGGCTGGGGACATCACCTTTCAGGATGGTGCGCTGTCGCTTCAAGCGCGGGTTGGGGACCGGAATGGCGGTCATCAGTGCCATGGTATAGGGGTGCAATGGCTGGCGGAACAGTTCCTCGCGGGTTGTAAGTTCGACCATCTTTCCCAGGTACATCACCGCGACGCGGTTGGATACGTGCTCGACGACTGACAGGTTATGAGCAATGAATAAATAAGTGAGACCAAACTCGACCTGAAGATCTCTCAGGATATTCAACACCTGCGACTGGATGGAGACATCCAGTGCGGAGACAGGCTCATCACAGATAATGAAGCGTGGACGAAGAGCCAGGGCGCGCGCGATCCCAATACGCTGACGCTGGCCTCCAGAGAACTCATGCGGATACCGCCGGGCGTGGTAATCCTCCAGGCCAACCTTCTTCAGTGTTTCGATCATGATGTCCGCACGTTCGCGGCGGCTTCCGATGCCATGGATGTGCAGGCCTTCCATCACCGATTCGCCAATCGGCACGCGCGGGTCCAGGGAAGCATACGGGTCCTGGAAGATGATCTGCATGTCACGACGCACGACCTTCATTTCGCGCGGTTTGAGGGAGAAGACATCCTTGTCCTCGAAGCGGACAGAGCCGCCAGTGGGCTCGATTAGGCGGATCATGGTGCGCCCGACTGTGGTCTTTCCGCAGCCAGACTCGCCTACGAGTCCGAGCGTCTCGCCTTTCCTGACGAAAAAGCTGATGTCATCCACTGCTTTGACCTGATTGACGACCCGTTGCCACAGTCCAGCCCGTACCGGGAAATACTTCACCAGATGATTGACTTCAACCAGAACGTCCCCTTTAGGATTCGTTGATACAGGTGCATCCTGCGTTGTCATGGTCTCCATAAAGGGGTTCTCCTAACCAGCCTTGAGTGGCGCGGCGTGTCCCTCCGCGCTCGTGTATAACCAACACCGCACCAGGTGCCCGGGTTTTACCTCCTCAAGTTCAGGTTTGATTTCAGTGCAGATGTTCAAACCGTATTTGAAACGCGCCTGGCAGCGCGGCGCAAAACGGCAGCCTTGCGGCAGGTTGATCAGGTTGGGCACTGAACCGGGGATCACATCCAGCCTTTCCTTGAGCTGGCCCAGTATGGGGATAGAACCGATCAAGCCCTGTGTGTAAGGATGGAGCGGCTCGTCAAAGAGCGAATACACATCCGTCTGTTCCACGATTTCACCGGCATACATGACCGCCACGCGTTCAGCCATCTCAGCCACCACGCCCAGGTCGTGCGTGATCAAAATGACAGATGTTCCCATATCGCGGCGCAGATCGCGCATCAGATCAAGGATTTGCGCCTGGATGGTGACATCCAGAGCTGTTGTCGGTTCATCCGCGATCAACAGTTCGGGCACGCAGGCCAGCGCCATTGCGATCATGACGCGCTGCGCCATTCCGCCGGACAGTTCATGGGGATAAGCCTCCGCGCGTCGTTCGGGATCGGGGACACCCACCATTTTGAGCAGGGCCACGGCTCGCTTCCAACCCGCATCTTTGCCCAGGTCCTGATGGACGTTGAGCACTTCAGCAAGCTGGTCTCCAACTTTAAAGACCGGGTTCAAGGCAGTCTGCGGCTGCTGAAAGATCATCGAGATGCGATTGCCGCGCACCTTGACCATTTCATCCTCCGGCAGCGTTAGAAGATTTTCACCATCCAGTAATATTTCCCCGGCATCTACGCGGCCTGGCTTGGAGATCAGCCGCATGATCGAAAGAGATGTCACACTCTTGCCGCAGCCCGACTCGCCCACCAACCCAAGTACTTCTCCGGGATATACCTCGAAACTCACGCCATCCACTGCCCGAACCACACCATCTTCGGTATAGAAATATGTTTTAAGATTTCTAACTTCCAGTAAAGGTTTGTTATTGCTCATCTAGAAGGAGCTCCCTGTTTAGGATTGCAGGCATTATAGCAAAGAATTATCCCTGGCATCAGTTAGCACAAAACGGCATTCTGAATTAAATACTCATCTGTTGTAGCGCGACACGCTGCGCGGTGTCGCTCTTGCACAAGAAACACCTGAAAAGCGAGACGCTTCGCAGTCTCGCCCTACAGGGATTATTGCGTAAGGTGAGTTAAATACCTTCGTGCGCCTTTGTGGTGAAGATGTTCCCATCTACGGCTGGCACGCAGACCCATAATCGAATACTTCAATGCCTGCAAGAGCGGAGGACGAAGATGGATCGAGGGTAAAACCACAGAAGTCCGGGCGGGTAGCAGCCACTTTGAGTCTTTGATACAGTGGAATGGAGGGCAGGTCAGCTGCAAAGATCGCCTGTGCCTCCTGGTGAAGGTTATAGGTCGGGTCGGTCGATAACGACTGACTTGCCT